>DAISKH010000053.1:0-18683 GCA_036821105.1 Limnohabitans sp. | reverse complement strand
GTGATGCAGTGGGCTCGAGGTAAGTGATGTCACTTTGCGGGCAATGAAGTCCCGTTGAAAACTGAAGCACCTGGGCCGTATTGCTCTTTGAGCCAGCATCACTTGAGGACTCACCCTCTTGGTCTTGGGGCAGCACATGAATGGACACTCGGCCATTGCCGCGCTTCAAAGCCGTCTCGAGCGCTTCAATCACGCGTGAATTTTCCACCGAGCCCAAACGAAACCGGTCTGCCACCACATCCAAGACTTTGCGTGGACCTGTGGGGGTGGCTTTTTCACGGGTGGCTTGTACTTTGGTGAATCCCGAGGCACTGAGCCACTGCTCAACATCTTGCTCGGAGATGTTGGCGGGCAACTCCACCGCAAAGGTCACCACCAGGCGGGGGTCTCGGCCAGCGAGTTGGGCGCGAAGGTCTTTAAGCAAACTTTCAGCACTATCACGCTTGACTTCAAGGGCAGTATCACGGTCAAAGAGTCTGCCTAGGCGAGAGAACAGTAACTTCAAGTGATCATTCAACTCGGTCATGGTGCCCACGGTGGAGCGAGAGCTGCGCACCGGATTGGACTGGTCAATGGCAATCGCGGGTGGAACGCCTTCGACTTGGTCAACTTGGGGCCGGTCCATGCGGTCCATAAATTGACGCGCGTAGGCGCTAAAGGTCTCCACATAACGCCGTTGGCCTTCGGCATATAGGGTATCAAACACCAAACTCGATTTGCCAGAACCGCTGGGTCCCGTCACCACGGTCAATTCACCGGTTTTGATGTCCAAATCCAAGTTCTTTAAATTGTGCTCTCTGGCACCTCGAATGCGAATCAAGCCTTGCGTCATGTCATCTCACGGTCATGGGTGGTGGTGAAGAAAATTACTGAACCTGCCCCCCTCCCCTTGGGAGCCGGCGAGCCCAGGTGTTTGTGTGTTTTATCCAAACACACAAAATATCGGCCAGTCCAAAGATTACCGCCCAGACTGGCCATCACTAGATAAATTCATTTTAGGACGAGTGGGTTGCAAAGTGATGAACAGGGGCTTTTCAGGCCCAGCTGCGCTTTGCGCTTTGCCCTCTTTCTTATCATTAGGACGCCCAAAATCAGCATAAAGAGTAGTCTATACGACTACACCCCTGCTACACCCCACAGGCCACACCTCCTGGGCTACACCACCCAGGCCACACCCCAGGTACAAGGCTCAGTAGGTTCTCTCTTGCCAAGATTTCGATTAAAAGTCCCCAGTCATCCTGATGGGGAGCGCCACTTTTCCGATTCTTATCCATCGGCTCACAGTTTTTACTTCTCGCTTGCCGATTGCACAATCGGTCGAGCATTGCAGTGGCTCTTCACGACACTCATCATGATCAGCTTGCTACGGGGCTTCTACCCTTAGCAGTGCGCCAATAATGGGCTCACATGAAAACGGCGAGCACAAAGCTCGCCGCAATTGACCCATGGGGTTTAAATTTATCTTTTAAAAAGCAATGTCAAGTATGGAATGGGGATTAATGTGGGAACTGAGCCTTTTAATTTTGGTGACGCTCCAAGCTGGGAAAAAAAGAAAACCCCCTGAGACGTTGACCGTTATCAGAGGGTGGGAGAGAGAGGAATCACTTAGCGTTAACTGTGGTGATTCGTGTGGTAATCACTGTGGTAATCACAGAGGGGGTCACCTAGGGACTTCACCTCTGGGCATCACGCCCAAAGAACTCAAAACCAGGGGGCACGCATCATCAAGCGTCACCCCCACGCTTCTACTCAATCGTCTGCATAAATATCAACATCTTTGGTTTCTTTGACAAAGATCATGCCAATGACAAAGGAAACGCCAGCCACCACGATGGGATACCACAAGCCACTGTACATGTCCCCTGTTTGCGCCACGATTGCAAACGCTGTGGTGGGCAATAAGCCTCCAAACCATCCGTTTCCAATGTGATAGGGCAGTGACATCGAGGTGTAGCGAATCCGGGTGGGAAACATCTCAACCAACATCGCCGCAATGGGGCCATAGACCATGGTCACCAAAATCACCAAATAGGTGAGGATGATGGTCATGGTGACTTTGTCCATTTTGGCAGGATCGGCCTTGGCGGGGTAGCCGGCATCTTTCAATGCGGCGCCCAACTCTTTCTTGAAGTCAGCAATGGCTTTAACGCTGTCTTCGTCAAACTTAGAGTTGACCACGTTGGCGTTGGGAGCCAAGATCTCAACACTGCCCACAGTCACTTTGGCTTGACTGCCAGCGGGGGCGACCTCGTTGCTGTAGCTCACAGAGTTCTGAGCCAGATACCTTTTGGCCACATCGCAAGAGCTCTTAAAGTCAATCTCGCGCGCAATGGGACTGCCTTGGAAGGAGCACTGAGCGGGGTCTTGTAGGACCACCACTTTGGCACTGGCTTGGGCCGCAGCCAAATCGGGATTCGCTGCTTTGGTGAGCGCTTGAAAGACTGGGAAATAGGTCAGAACCGCCAAGAGCATCCCAAGCATAATGATGGGCTTTCTGCCAATCTTGTCAGACAAGGAGCCAAACACCACAAAGAATGGGGTGCCAATGAGAAGGGAGGCTGCGATCAACAAATTGGCTGTCGTTGCATCCACCTTCAACGCTTGGGTCAAGAAAAAGAGCGCATAAAACTGCCCCGAATACCACACCACCGCTTGGCCAGCGGTTAGTCCAAAAAGCGCCAAGATGACGATCTTTAAGTTTCCCCACTCACCAAAGGCCTCTGACAAGGGCGCTTTGGAGGTCTTGCCTTCAGCCTTCATCCTTTGAAAGGCGGGCGACTCATTCATGGACAAGCGGATGTACACCGATGTGGCCAAGAGCAAGATGGAGACAATGAATGGGATGCGCCAGCCCCATGTGTTGAAATCTGCCTCAGGCATGGAACTGCGTGTTCCCAAGATCACCAAGAGCGACAAAAATAGTCCCAAAGTGGCCGTGGTCTGTATCCAAGAGGTGAACACCCCACGGTGTCCATGGGGTGAGTGCTCTGCTACATAAGTGGCGGCGCCCCCGTATTCACCCCCCAAGGCCAAACCTTGGAGAAGTCGTAAGGCAATCAAAATCACAGGTGCGGCTACCCCAATGCTGGCGTAGCTTGGCAATACGCCCACAATAAAGGTGGATGAGCCCATGATCAAAATGGTCACCAAGAACGTGTATTTGCGCCCGATCATGTCGCCCAAGCGTCCAAAGAAAATAGCGCCAAAGGGTCTCACCAAAAATCCAGCGGCAAAAGCCAACAAGGCAAAAATAAAAGCTGCCGAGGGATCGAGTCCGCTAAAGAACTGCTTGGCGATGATGGCGGCCAGTGAGCCGTACAAATAAAAGTCGTACCACTCAAAAACAGTGCCCAATGAAGATGCAAAAATCACCTTCTTTTCTTCTGATGTCATGGTGTGGGGTACATGAGCAGCCATAGTTGTTGTCTCCTGAAAGAAATTGCTCGGTTTTTCAGCGCATCAAAACAAAGCCATGCATGCAATGCCATGACACACTAATTTTGCGCTCTTTACAATATCATTTAATATACTGACAATGAGCTTACAAATTAATCAAAGTCGCAACCTTTTCTAGATTTTTGTCAATAAAAGGTATGCTTTTTAGTCGGTATTTTCCCTAGGAAAGGGTTTACTAGTATGAGAAATAGGTCGCAAAAAGAATGCTGAAGGCAAGTCAAATTTTTGTTAAAGGACTGCAAAAGAACAGTTAAAAAGCGTCAAAAACTGTTCATGCGTCCTCAATAGCTCTCTGTCAAAAGGCATTGACAATCTTGATCAACCAAGGGCTCGGAAGGCGCTCAAGCGGGTAAGCGTTCCAATATTTTCTGCCAGACCTCGCGTTTGTCAGCGCTCGAGGAGCGGCTCCAGCGGGCGATCTCGTCCAAGGTCCTCAAGCATCCCAAACAGAGCTTAGACTGCGCATCCATCTCGCAAACAGCAATGCAAGGTGAGACCACAAAATCCGAGTCGGCCCCGGCCTCCAAGACCAAAGCCGACTTGTCCAAAAGCCTTTGAATGCGAATTGGGTCCATGGGGCTCACACACACCACCGCGTCAAATCGGCCATGGACTCAAACACACGGTGTGCGCCGGCCGCGAGTAAATTGTCCTTTGTACAGACCCCGTGCTCCTCTCCCCTGGCCAAATAAGCCCAGACTGTGAGGCCCGCCGCCTTCGCCGACTGAACCCCAGAAGGTGTGTCCTCAATGGCCAAGCAATCCGAGCAAGGTTGCGCCAACGCTTTCAATGCCGCCAAGTACACATCTGGAGCGGGCTTGGTTTTGGCGACCTCGTGACCCGAAAAAATACGTCCCTCAAAATAGTCCCACAAACCCACGTGCTTGAGTTGCATCTCCACCTTCCCCCGGTCAGCCCCGGAGACACAGGCCATGTTCTGCTGATAATGAAGCTGCAATGTTTTCACCGCTTGCGGGGCATGCTCTATCGCAACCAACTCCTTTAGCAGCGCCTCATCGCGTGCCCGTCTAAATTCAACGAGCCAAGCCTCATCAATCTCTCGACCCGTCTCCAGTGCAATGCGCGCGCGTTGGTCTTTCACAGCACGGCCCATGAAAAGACGCTCACATTCGGCCAGACTCAAATCCCAACCCAAGTCTTTCAAACTGCTCTGGAGCACGCGGTGCGTGATCGGCTCGCTGTCCACGAGCACACCATCACAATCAAAAAGCAGGGCTGCAAAACGGGTCATAAGGGATCACTATCAATAAAAATTCGTGATGGGGGCATGTTCAATGAATTCGCTCATTGCAAAGTGCTATTTGCTATTTGCTCTTTGCTATTGGATGGCATTCAATATGGGCTTTATGTTTCAGTTTGCTGCTGTGGATAGCGCTTATAGGCTCGGCTGAGCACAGGACCCACCATCTCTGGCGCCGTAACGCTCACCTCCAAGTCCTTGAGCAAACCGTCCTTTAATCCGTAAATCCAGCCATGCACGCTGATACTTTGCCCTCTCATCCATGCATCTTGCATGACATTGGACTCGGCCACGTTGCCCACTTGTTCGATCACATTCATCTCACACATCGCATCTTCTAAGGCGTGGTCATGCAAGTGATCCAGGCGCTTCCTGTGGCGAAAACGCACATCTTGGACATGTCGCAACCAATTGTCCGCCAGACCAATGCGAGTGCCGCGTGTGGCCGCCAAGACACCCGAGCAGCCATAGTGGCCAACCACCATGATGTGCTCAACCTTTAACTGTTCAACCGCAAATTGAATCACCGACAAAGCATTCAAATCAGAATGCACCACCACGTTGGCCACATTGCGGTGCACAAACACCTCGCCGGGATCGAGTCCAGTAATTTCATTGGCGGGCACGCGAGAGTCTGAACACCCGATCCACAAGTATTTGGGACTTTGCTGTTGGGCCAAGTGCTGAAAAAAACCTGGGCGCAACACCTCCATGTTCTTCGCCCACGTACGGTTGTTGTCCAAGAGTTTTTGCAAAGAAGAGGCCATATCAGAGCTTTAAGAGTGGAGCAACAAGAGTTGGAGACTAATGAGCGAGAAGTTTACAGGGTTTGAGTGAGCAAGGTATCCGTTTAAAGTATCAACCTCGCTCAAGGTGCGTGTTTCTCTCTCAGTGCCTCCCAGGCTTGCCAATCGGGCATGGGTGTTTTTTGTAAGCGTGTTCGCCGAACATCATAATCTGGCATCACCCCCTTCACCACCCCCCAAAACGCAGGACTGTGGTTCATGTGCTTGAAGTGACTCAATTCATGGACCACCACATAGTCCAGCAACGCCAAGTTCACATGGGCCAAATGCCGATTAAAAGAAAGTTCGCCCCGGGCATTGGCACTCCCCCAGCGAGTGGCCGATCGGCTGAGTTTGATGCGAGACCAAGTCACCCCCAGCACCGGCGCAAAATGCTCAACTCTCATCGTGATCACGTCCATCACCCAAGAGGACATCCAGGCCAATACGAAGTCGGCCAAACGAACTTTGTCTGCATCTGAGAGAGTTTCAATCAAGGTCTCGGGGCCAAGTTGAGTGCCTGGCCAAGCAACCATTAAACGAAGGAAAGACCTAACGGTCATTGATGAGCTCGGGTAGGATTTAGAGGTTTGAGAAATATTAGAAACATCAGGAAGATCAGGAAGATCACTAACTGTAGTCGTCCCAACTTCCACTGTGTCCCCAGAAGTCTCTAGAGCCCTTGAAGTCCTTGAAGTCCATGAAGTCCCTGAAGTCAAAGATGCAGTAGCCTCGAAAGCACCACCCGCCTCGACGCTCTTGCCTTGCAAGCTTTCCACCAAATGATTGGGCAAACATTCCCGCCACACCCCGTGCTCCCAATGCATCAATTGAGCACCGATGCGACTGAGGTCCTGTCGTGCACGAGCAGATGGGTTACCGCGAGCACGAGGTTGGGGTAAAGGAGCGGGGTCCTTCGTGGCTTGGGCACTGAGCACCACTTCCATGGGAAGTCCCAAGAGGGGCAAGATCAAGGGGGAGCTTAGGGGCAAGCGGTATGCAGAAAGCTCTTTTGCGCGCTGGTGCATGGACAGCAGTTGACGCAAAATCCAGTCTTGCTTTTCCGTCAACGCCTCCAAGATTTGCGCCACACTCACCCACTTTGGCGCCGCCACCTCCAGCCCTTTGGTGGAGACCATCATGCCAATGGTTCGACGCGCACCCCTTTTGAGTTGGTAATGTATGCGCGCTTGTGGCCACTCCAATACCCGGTTGGCGAGTGGGTGAACGTACTCAAGGCGGTCCGTTGAGGAGGTCGGTGGTGGTGGGACTTTTATGCGATCTGTCGTCGGCGGTGCAGGTCGAGCGGGTCGCTCGGGTCGCTCGGGTCGCTCGGGTCGTTCTGCTCGTTCGGCTCGTACGGCTCGATTGGGCAAGTCGTGGGAATTAGCGCCTACTAAAGGCTTTCTCTCTTGGGTCTCGCGAGAGCCCGCTGAGAAAAAATCAAACGCCAACTGCACATAATTCGCGAGGCCCATCTCAACCTTCACTGCTTTTGAATGACCCGACCCGCACGTCCCAAGCGGCGGAGGTGATGGGATGAGCCCTTAGCGTTAACTTCACTCACTGGGCTGACCTTAGACCGTCGTCGGTTGCGTAAGCCTCAGGATCCAATTGCTGCATCTCCCGCTCAATCCAGTCTTGTACTTCAGCCATCAACTCTTGCGAGTTGCGTCCCACACTGGAGATAGGAGGACCCATGGAGACCTCAACCAAGCCTGGAATTTTGACAAAAGCCCGCCGAGGCCAGCACCGCCCAGAACTCACCGCCACAGGCACCACATAAGCCCCCGTTTGTACGGCTAGACGAGCGCCCCCTTGCTTATAGGCCCCCACTTGTCCACGCGGCGTGCGCGTGCCCTCGGGGAACATGATCACCCATACACCCCGGGCCAACAACTCCCTGCCTTGCTGAACCACCTTGGCAAAAGCACGAACACGATCCGCACGGTCTATGTGAATCATGTCCAAGCGTCCAATGGACCACCCAAAAAAGGGAATGGACAAGAGCTCTTTTTTGAAAACATACGCCAGCGGCTTGGGCATCACCGCAGGCATTAAAAAGGTCTCATACGCCGATTGATGCTTCATGAGCAAAATCACGGGCACATCGCCCAATGCCAAAACCCGCTCCAAGCCATGCACCTCATAGCGCACCCCACAAAACCACCGCGCCGAGTCCACAACACTTTTAAGCCAACGCCGAGCCCAGGGGTAGAGCGCTGACTTGGAAACACCCAAGGCACCCAAGATCACTATCAACAGGGAATAGGGCACCACAGTGACCCCCATCCAAAGCAAGTGGACCACCGAGCGAGCAAAATAAAAAATTCGCCTCATACCCCGGCCCGGCTTGTCTGTCGGGCCGTGATCTGCGCCATACGGTCATCGCGCTCGTTTAAAAGCCACTCAGAAAATGCGTATAAATCGTCGTGCACACGTGTGTTCTTGGGGAACTTCGATGAAAGTGGCTGACCCTTATAAGCCTCGCCCTTGCCCGTGAGGACCAAGTGAGGCTCACACCCGACATTGGCGCCGGCTTGCAAGTCGCGAAGCGAATCCCCAACCGTGGGGACATTTTTCAAATCCACTCCCGTGCGTTTGGCAATCTGCTCAAAGAGTCCCGACAAAGGCTTTCGGCAATCGCACCGATCATCTTGGGTGTGAGGGCAAAAAAATACCGCCTCAACCCTAGCCCCCTCTTGTGCCAGCAAGTGATTCATCTTCTCGTGCATGGCGTTCAAGGTCGCTACATCAAAAAGACCTCGTCCCAAACCCGATTGATTGGAGGCGATCACCACACGCCAACCGGCGTGGTTCATGCGCGCAATGGCTTCAAGCGAGCGCGGCAAGGGCACCCACTCTTCAGGCGACTTGACGTAATCGTCGCGGTCCGCGTTGATGGTTCCATCGCGGTCCAAAATGATCAGTTTACTCATGCATATCGTCCTGATTGAGGGATAAGAACAGAGACTTGATTTCTAACCAATTCCCCCTTGCACTTACATCATCTCTGCTGCACAAGGGGAGCGGCCCCACATCAAGCCAAGCGAGACAAATCGGCCACTCGGTTCATGGCCGCGAAGAGCTCTCGCAAAAGCGCCATTCGATTCTCACGTAAAGTAGCCTCAGGCGCATTGACCATCACATGCTCAAAAAAATGATCCACAGGCACCTTCAACTCCGCCAGGCAAGCCAGACTTGAAGCATACTGAGCGCTCTCGAACAATGCCTTGGACTTGGGCACACTTTGAGACATGGCGTCAAAGAGCGCACGCTCAGCGTCCTCTTGGAATAAGCTTGTTTGCACAGTGCCCTCTTGGGCGGAACTGGATTTTTTCAAGATATTGCCAATCCGCTTGTTGGCCGCAGCCAGCGCTTGGGCCTCAGGCATCAATGAAAACGCCTTGACCGCCTCAAGCCTCTTGCCCACGTCACCGAGTCGATCAAAACTTAAGGATAAAACTGCCTCAATTTGAGCACTGCTATAACCCGCCTCTTTGTAAACGCCACTCAAGCGCTCACCAATGAAGCTGAGCAACTGAGCCATCGAGTCGCCCCAAGTCAGATGAACGGCGGACGCATCAAACACAGACTGGGCTTGCTCCAACAAATGGCTCAGCGAGAGCGTGAACTCACCCGTGCTTAAGAGCCGAATCACCCCCAGGGCTTGGCGGCGCAAGGCATAGGGATCTTTGTCACCTGTGGGTTGCTGGCCAATGCCAAAGAGGCCCACCAACACCTCCAACTTGTCGGCCAACGCTAAGATTTGACCCACCACATCGCGTGGCAACGAATCGGCCGCAAAACGTGGCTTGTAATGGTCTTCGATCGCTTGGGCAACACTGCTGGCATAGCCATCGTGCAGCGCGTAGTAATGACCCATGATGCCTTGCAACTCCGGGAACTCCCCCACCATGTCTGTGAGCAAATCGACCTTGGCCACGCGTGCAGCCTCACCCACCCAGCTCTGCTGTTGTGAGTTGATGACGCCTTGGGCCAACAAGTCCTTGGCGATCAATTCCGCCAAAGCGCTCACTCTTAGACTGCGCGCGGCTTGGGTGCCTAACTTTTGGTGGTAAACCACCTGCCCCAAGGCCTCTAGGCGTGAGAGCAAGGATTTTTTCTGATCCTGATTGAAAAAGAATTGTGCATCGGCCAATCGGGGTCTGACCACGCGCTCGTTGCCTTGGATGACAGCGCTTGCGTCGGCAGGAGAGATGTTGCTCACCACCAAAAAGTGGTTGCTCAACTTCCCACTGGCATCCAAGAGAGGGAAGTATTTTTGATTGGCCTTCATGGTCAAGATCAAACACTCTTGGGGGACATTCAAAAACGCCGCATCAAATTGACACGCCAACACGTTGGGATGCTCCACGAGCGCGCACACCTCGTCCAGTAAGGCCTCATCCTCAAGCACGGAGAGGGAGCCATCGATCGACTGGGCAACCGAGGTCAATTGCTCACGAATGGATTCGCGCCTTGCTTCAAAACTTGCAACAACACGCCCGACTTGAAGTAGCACAGCCTCATACTCGGCTGGGGTTTGCACACTGATTTTTGAGCTCAAAGCCTCAAAACGGTGGCCTTGCGTCTCCCGCGTGGCCTTTAAACCCAGAGCCGTCAAGGCCAAAACGTCTTTGCCGTAAAGAGCCAATAAACCATGCACAGGTCGCACAAAATTCACACTGCTCCAACCGGGCAAGGCACAGTCTCGGTGCAACTGGTAACTCATGAGTTTAGGAATGGGTAGTGCACTCAAACTGTCATTCAACGCCTTTTGCGCGCCCTCTGCGAGTGAAATGCCCGCTTGCGTTGTCTTGGCCCACAGGTTGGTTTGTTTGCCGTCGTCGATGTGGAGTAACGCGCTCACCTCCAGGTGCTCGAGCCCCAGAGCTTTTAACTTTTTCATCAGCGCAGGCGTGGCTTGCCCACTCGCATCCAAGCCCACATTCACAGGCATCAATTTGTGCTCAACCGCCTTCGCAGGGGCAACCCCAAGCACACCGCTTACTCGAACGGCCAAGCGTCTGGGTGTGGCAAAGCCTTGATAGGTCGAGTCACTTTGCGTGAGCCCCACACTCGCCAACCCCTCAAACACGCCTTTGGCAAACGCTTGCCCCAAGGTTTTGAGGGCTTTCGGGGGCAACTCTTCAGCCAAGAGCTCAATCAACAAGTCCTCTGCTGGTTGACTTGGGTTCAATGATGTACTCATGCTTGCACCGCCTTCGGGGGCATCGCGTTCACCCACTCTTGGGGCGCCATGGGGTAGCCCAGTCGCTCGCGACTCTCCAAGTAGCTTTGTGCGACTGATTTGGCCAAATTGCGAATGCGAGTGATGTAGCCTGCACGCTCGGTCACACTGATGCTGCCGCGAGCGTCTAACAAATTAAAGGTGTGAGCAGCCTTGAGGACTTGCTCATAGGCAGGGAGCGCCAAGCGCTCGGTCATCAAATGCTGGGCTTGTTTTTCATGGGCGTTGAAAGCCTGAAATAAAAATGCTTGATCGCTGTGCTCAAAATTGTAGGCCGACTGTTCTTTCTCGTTTTGAAAATACACATCCCCATAACTCAGGCCCTCAGTCCACACCAAGTCATAGACATTGTCTACGCCTTGCAAATACATGGCCAAGCGCTCCAGACCATAGGTGATCTCTCCCGTGATCGGCTGGCAATTGATACCCCCGACTTGTTGAAAATAAGTGAATTGCGTGACCTCCATGCCATTGAGCCACACCTCCCAGCCCAAGCCCCATGCGCCCAAAGTGGGGTTCTCCCAATCGTCTTCAACAAATCGAATATCGTTGGCTTTCAAATCAAAACCCAGCGCAGCCAAGGATCCCAAGTACAAATCCAAAATATTATCTGGCGCGGGCTTTAAGACCACCTGGAACTGGTAGTAATGCTGCAAGCGATTGGGATTCTCACCGTATCGCCCGTCTTTGGGCCTGCGACTGGGTTGAACATAGGCTGCACGCCAAGGCTCTGGCCCCAATGCGCGCAAGAACGTGGCGGTGTGTGAGGTGCCCGCACCGACCTCCATGTCGTAGGGCTGAAGTAAGGCACAACCGTGCTCGGCCCAGTACGACTGAAGCGTCAAAATAATCTGTTGAAAATGAAGCATCTCGTGTTTGGCGTGTTAATTCAAGTTGGACCACTCGACAAGGAGTCTTAGGTATGAGGGTGAATTGGGGTTCAGGCTCTATACGTTCTTGCAATTTTAACCGCTGAGTGACGGGTTAAGACCTGGAGACGAAGAGACCAACAGACCAAGAACCCTAGAGACCACGGCCTCGTCGATCCTTCTGGCCTATGTGGCCCCAGAGGCCAAAGAGCGCCAAGGCCCCTGCACACGCCAGCCACAAAGGCCAGAGCCCAAAGTGACCCGCCCACCAGGCAAAGAAAGTCACCCCCTCATGCACGCCTGAGAGTCGAAGCGTCAACTCCCCCTGGCTAAAACTGGGCAGACTGGAGATGACGTTGGCATTTTCATCAATCGCAACCGTTGCCCCTGAGTTGGTGGAACGCAGCATCGGACGATGCAACTCAAGCGCTCGCATGCGTGAAATTTGCAAATGTTGATCCACCACCACTGTATCGCCAAACCAGGCAATATTGCTCATGTTGACCATGAGCGTGGGGGCTTGAGCTGGGTTGACAAATTGTTTGGCCAATTCTTCGCCAAACAAGTCTTCATAACAAATATTGGGCGCGATTCGTTCACCCAAAATGGACCACGCTGGCTGAGCGTCTTGTCCTCGCCGGAAAAACCCCAGCGGCATGTGCAAATGATCGGTAAACCACTGGAAAAAAGGCGGTACGAATTCACCAAAAGGCACCAAGTGAGCTTTATCGTAACGGTATACCTCTTGGGCACTCTGCCCTACTCCCACCGCAGAGTTGGTGTAGCCTTGATTGTCCACAAGCGGCATGCCGATCAAAGCAAACCGACCCTTCTGCAGTAAAAGTGTCACCAAGCTAGGGAAAAACTGTCCCGCATAAGATTGGGGGGGTCTCGCAAAAGCGGTCTCGGGTGTGATCACCAAATCACTCTCACTGTGGGCGATGTGCTCTCGGTACCACAGCGCAGCCTCATCGCGAGATTGGGTAAATTTGCTCTCTTGAGGCACATTGCCTTGCAGCAAAGTGACGCTCAATGTAGGCGCTCTAGGAGTCAGGGAGGAGGGGCTCTGAATGTTTGGGGCTGAGGTGAACCACCGAATGAACTCGGGCCCCCATGCCAAGCTCACCGTGATCCCCATGCTCATCAAGATCGCCAAAACGGCCAAGCCCCATTGCTGGCCTCGAGAGGTAACCGGCGCAACGCCCGACGGCGACTTCAGGAGTCTGCCACTTTGCGCCATGAGTACACAACCCATGGCCAAACTCGCACTGATCCAACCCAACGCATAGACCCCCACCCAACTGGCCAACTGCCCAAGCCAGGTGTCAGTATGCGCGTATCCTGAGGAGCCCCAGGGGAATCCCGTGAACCACACACCCCTGGCCAATTCAGCCAACGTCCAGGAGGCACCAAAAGCAAACGCTTGGGTGAGCATGGCAGTTGCACTTGGAATTAAATTTGCCTTTTTGCTCTTCGAACTCATTGCGTTGGATCGCGCTTTTCCCAAGCCCCAAATAAAAGCATAGCCCCAAGCAAACAAAGCCCAATAAAGGGACAAGCCCGCACACAAGAGCACGATACCCAGCACCGACAACGCCACCGGCATCTCACCATAGACGTGCAGGGCAATAAAGAGCCACCATACGGTGGCCAAGAGAGCCGTGAATTGAAAGACAAACGCATAAAGCGCGACTTGACGAGGCCGGGTGCAGGCGTGATTCACCATGGCCGCCAGGACCAGCATACCAATCCACTGCAGCACTCCACTGGGCCCCAAGTGTTCAGGCAAGCCCATGGAGAGTGCTTGCATGAGGCCGGCCAAGGCCAGCACCCACCACCCGCTCCAAAGCCTTGGCCGAAGGCTCATCTCACCGTATCTTTCGGGGCATCCTCTGTGGGGGGGAGATCCTTGGGCAATGCTTTCACTTTGAACCATTTGACTGCACCCGCTCGGGTGTGCATGACCTCAAAGCGCAAACCCATCAACACATGGCTCTCGCCCTTGACGGGCACGTGCCCCATCTCGTGTGCCACCCATCCACCAATGGTCTCGAAAGAGTCATGCTCGGGCTGGGCTTGGCTCTCCAGTCCAAAAGCTTGCATGACTCGGGAGATGGAGGTGTCACCAGCAATGCGATAGGTTTGCTCACCCAGGCCAAAAATATCACCCGCCTCCTCATCGGTGTCAAACTCATCTTCAATGTCCCCGACAATTTGCTCGAGCACATCTTCAATGGTGACCAGCCCTGCCACGCGTCCAAACTCATCGATGACCACGGCCAAGTGGTTTCGGTTAACGCGAAAGTCTTTGAGCAACTCCAGCAGTCCTTTGCTTTGGGGCACCATCACCACAGGCCTGAGCAAGGCTCGAACATTCAAGTTGGGGGAGCGTTGGCGTTTGAGCAAATCTTTCGACAGCAAAATACCAATGATGTGGTCACGGTCTGCCTCATAGACCGGGTAGCGAGAGTGCGCGATGTCGATCACTTGATTGAGGATGTCCTCCAAGGGCTCTTCAATATTGATCATATCCATCCGAGCGGCCGAAATCATGACATCGTTGGCGGTCAGATCGGCGATCTTTAAGACCCCCTCAATCATCTGGCGGCTCTCACTCCGGATGATGCGCTTGGACTGAGCCTCTTGGAGAAATTGCACCACGTCCTTGAGCTCAGTCGGGCTTTGTTTGATCAACCCAGACCACAAGAGCCGAATTCGGTTGAACCAATTGATGGGGGGAGACGACAAAGGCTGCTGGGTCGACATGGTGAAAGGGCCTCACGCCCTTTTGTTAGTAATGGTGAAAGCCCTAAGCATAGCCGATTTGCATGACATCTTGTGCACTAACCCTCTGTGCCGTAAACGATTTACAGTCAAGATGAGGTCATTAGAAAAAATGGCCTCAGGATATTTATGACAATAGACAAGTGGGGTAGGTTTGCCCATCAGGCTCAAAAAGCGTCAAATTTAACCCTGAACCTGGCCATGCCACAAGCGTTGGGCCTGAGCGCTGGTGGCATAAAAAGCCTTGCCATAACATGATGACATCCATTGCGCCCACTGGCTCATGAAGTCTTTGCTGGGTAAAACCACGGTGGCTTGCGTTTCTGAGCCCATGCGTTCCAAGGTGGCACCATGGGATTTAACGATATGAATCATCGACGCATTTTCTGTCAATGCTTGGATCAACAGGCGGTGAACATTGGCGTTTCTGGCCACCACACAGGAATGCCTAAAAAGCCGTTTACCCAATCCACGACCGCGCCAGGCCGAGAGCACTGAGCCGCCCCATTCAGCGCAAGCCTCAATCTTTTTCTCCCTGCTTGCCAACGGATGATCGCCCTCCAATACCCCCGGTAAGGCCAAGTGGGATAAGGCAACAAGTTCCCCCAAATCACTAAACACACCGGACATGACATCGCGTTTAAAGTCTATGGTTTTGACATAGGCCGCAATCTGTTCATCATGTGCCATGTAGCCAAAGCGTAAATAACGGTCCGCTTCGTTCAGACTGAGCAAGTGCGCGAGCACCACGTCACGGTGACTCGGCGTCAAATCCACGATGGGCCACTGCATCTCAGCAAACCCCAAATCCAAGACCTCAAAGGTTTCCAGCCAATTCTTGGGTGACCAAGGGGCGAGCCCAGACAATGCGCTTGGCTCATGCAATGACATTGGGTCAAAAGTGTTCATATCTCAATTTTAAGGGTTTTCCCTTATTTTTGCATGGTTTCACTACTCATCACGTGGCTTTTTGTTGCTTTGAACTCACCAAGCTTACCGGGTGAAGAGAAGATCCGAGATCAATCGAAGCCGATGTATCTTTACAATCTCATGATGCGTAGGATTTTTGGGTCCCGGGCATCAAGGGTCTGTTGCATGCGACGCGCTGACAGCCCCAATCACATTGAAGACTTTCAGCGGGAGTATTTTTTTGCATCAACCTTGGCTCAACCACTACCCCGTTCATGTCCCTAAAGATATAGATCCTTCTGCCTATACCTCCATGGTCGAACTCATGGAGGCATCTTTCAAAAAAAATGCTGAGTTGAACTTTTGTTTGTGCTTGGGCCAGAGCATGACCTACGGCGAGCTCGACCGTCGCTCGATGGCCTTTGCCGCCTGGCTCCAAAGTCTGGGTCTACCGCAAGGCACTCGCGTGGGTCTCATGCTGCCCAATTTGCCCCAGTTCCCTGTGGTCATGTGCGGGGTCCTTCGCGCTGGTTTTGTGGCGGTGAACATCAATCCTTTGTACACTGCGCCTGAGCTTGAGCACCAATTGGTTGACTCGGGATGTGAGGTGATCGTCATCCTCGAGAATTTTGCACAGACCTTGTCACGCATCATCGATCACACCGCCTTGAAGGCGGTGGTGATGACTGAGCTGGGAGACTTGTTGGGCCCTTGGCGTGGCCCTTGGCTCTCGTTTGCCATCAAATATTTAGCACGCAAAGTCCCCCAACACCCTATTCGAATCAATGCAAAAGCCCAGCAGCCTCTCACTCAGCAAGCGGCGCCACAGGTTTTTGGTCTAAGTGATGTCTTAAAGCATGGCGAAAGCCAAGCCTTTCGGCCTGTGACCCTCGGGCACGAGGACACCGCTTTTTTACAATACACCGGAGGCACCACTGGTTTGTCCAAGGGTGCAATTTTGAGCCACGGCAATATTTTGAGTGCCACTTTGCAAGCCCATGCCTGGTTCATGCCCGCACTCAGTAAAGTGACCAATTCACGGGATATCAATGGCATTGCGGCACTGCCGCTTTATCATATCTTTGCCTTGACTTTTTGCTTCTTGAGCATTCAGTTGGGCTCGCATTTGACCTTTATTCCGAACCCCAGGGATATCAAAAAATTCGTCAAAGTGCTGTCTGAGCGCCCCTTTCACATCCTCCCAGGTGTGAACACCCTCTTCAATGCTTTACTGCAAAATGATGAGTTCAAAAAACTTGATTTCTCTCATTTGTGCTTGACCCAAGCCGGCGGCATGGCCGCCTCAGAACACACGGCCTCGAGTTGGTTTGAAGTCACCGGCAGCGTCATGATCGAAGGCTGGGGTATGACGGAGACCTGTGCAGTGGGCTCCAACAATGATGTACTCAACCCCAACTACACGGGACACATTGGTGTGCCCTTACCCGGCATCGATATTGTCATCAAAGACGATCACGGCAACACACTCGGGCCTGATGTTATGGGCGAAATTTGCATCAAAGGGCCCAATGTGATGAAGGGCTATTATTGTCAGCCTGAGGAAAATGCGTCGGCCTTTACCCATGATGGCTTTTTGCGCACGGGGGACCTTGGACTTCAAAACGCCCGGGGAGAAACCCGTTTGGTTGACCGTAAAAAGGATATGATTTTGGTGAGTGGCTTTAATGTCTACCCCAATGAAATCGAGGCGAAAGTGTCCAATTGTCCCGGCGTGTTGGAGTGCGCTGCTATTGGCGAGCCTTGCGACAAACAAGGTGAGTCGGTCAAGCTATTTGTGGTCAAAGACCCGCACGCTCAAGAACTCAGTGAGCAAAAGTTGAGAGAGTTTTGCAGAGAACACTTGACGGCCTACAAGATTCCTAAAACCATTGAGTTTCGCGATTCACTCCCCAAAACCAATGTCGGAAAAGTTCTGCGCCGTGCCCTGCGCTAGGATAAATCGGTGGCCTCTGTGCTGGCTTCGAGGGTGTAACATTTCTCACAATACTTTGTTCTTCTCTTGCCCTCATCTGCTTCTCTACTTCTGCACTTTTCTACTTAACCCATGACTCATGAAGACTTACCCAGCGATGTGGTTTTTTTAGAAAGAGGGTGGTTGAATTCCAACACCACCTTGCTCTTGGGGCCGAAAGCAGTCGTCATTGACTCGGGCTACCACCAACATGCCCCGCAATTGGTGTCCCTCATCGAGCACGAACTGGGTATTCAAGCACCGGCTCAATTAATCAATACCCATTTGCACAGTGACCATTGTGGTGGCAATCAAACACTTCAGCACCATTGGCCACAAATTGAAACCTTCATTCCCAAAAGTATCTTTGAATCAACCTGTCAATGGGATCCAAAGCAACTGACTTTTGAATTAACCGGACAAGAATGTCCAAGATTTCAAGCTCAAGGCGGCTTATTGGATGGTCAAGAACTTAAGATTAATTCAAGAACTTGGGAAATTCACAACACTCTGGGTCACCACGCAGATAGTTTTGTGTTGTTTGCACCGCAAGAAAGACTTTTGATCAGTGCCGATACGCTTTGGGAAGACGGCTTTGGTGTCTTGTTTGACGAATTTGTAACCGGAAGCGGATTTGAGGCGCAAGAAAAAACACTCCATCTCATTGAGTCACTCAAACCACGATGGGTTTTACCGGGACATGGACGGGCGTTCAATACGGTGACTGCAGCTCTCAAACGCGCATACTCAAGACTTGAATATTGGCAGAATTCACCACAACAACACGCACAACATGCGGCGCTTGTCATGATCAAATTTCATTTGATGGTGGTGGAGTCAATTCAATGGGACCAACTACTCACTTGGGCTCGAAGTGTTCCCCTGCTGAAATCAATCCACAATGAGATGGATTGTGAGGAGGAATTTAACGACTGGATTTTAAAAAGACTAGAGTCGTTGGTGAATAAAAATGCTGCTGAATATTCACAAGGTCTTGTGCGAAATCGTTATTGATCAAGTGCTGCAGCAGGAAGATTCACCAAAGCAGGTACAGCATTAAAAGCGTTCGCCCAACAAAAAACCCCCAGCCTTTTGGACTGGGGGTTTTTCTGGCTATAAAAGCCTGACGATGTCCTACTTTCACACGGGAACCCGCACTATCATCGGCGCTAAAGCGTTTCACGGTCCTGTTCGGGATGGGAAGGAGTGGTACCACTTTGCTATGGTCATCAGGCATAACTTGTACATGCATTAAGGTTACCCTTAACACAAAGAATTCATAGAGCAAATCAGCTTCATTATTTTGAATGCGTCACTTGGCATAACAACCTGATCTAACGATCAAAGTTATAGGGTCAAGCCGCACGAGCAATTAGTATCAGTTAGCTTAACA
>DAISKH010000052.1:0-18995 GCA_036821105.1 Limnohabitans sp. | reverse complement strand
CGGCTCACAAGAGCTGTTGGCCTGAGTGTATGGAATTTTTGCGTTGAATTTGGCAAGCGTCAACGTTGGCCGCTCGGGACTAAAGGATCGCTGTGAAAGAGTTCTGGATTTCTTTGATCGAGGGCCTGATGTTGCCCCTTCTCTCAGTCGTTCTGGGGCTCATGGCCTTTGGCATTTTTGCTTGGGTTGGAGGTTACTCCCCCACGCAAGTTTGGTTACTCCTCTTTAAGGGCGCGTTTGGAGACGCGTTCTCTTGGCAAAACTCTCTACAACGCGCCGCACCTCTTATCTTGACTGGGCTTTGTGTGGCCATCCCTGCCCAAGCCGGTCTCATCGTGATCGGTGGTGAAGGCGCGCTGGTGGTGGGGGGCTTGGCGTGTGCTGCTTGTCCTCTTTTCTTGCCCGTTCATTCAGGTCTCTTGGGCAGTGTGGAGATCTTGGCGGTCTCCTTTATTGCCGGCGCTTCGTGGATGGCTTTGGTGGGAGTGCTTCGCCAATACAAAGGGGTAAACGAGACCATCAGCAGTTTGCTTTTGAGCTACATCGCGATCAATTTGTTCAAGTTCGTTGTGGAGGACTTACTCAAAGATCCGGCCAGTTTAAATAAACCCTCCACGCCACCTCTAAATGATGCCTTACTGATAGGCGGGATGTGGGGCTATGACGTTCATTGGGGACTATTGTGGGGCTTGGTGCTGTGCTTGGTGTCATTCGCTTGGTTGTCCCTTAGTACCCACGGTTTTGCCACACGAGTGGTGGGCGGTAACCCCAAAGCGGCCCAATTGGTAGGCTTGCCGGTCAACACTTTGGTGGTGGTGGCGTGTGCACTGGGTGGCGGGTGCGCAGGTCTTGCCGGTGGCTTTCAAGTTGCTGCTGTCCATACCGCGGCCAACGCTTCTTTGATTGAGGGCTTGGGGTACACCGGAATTTTGGTGAGTTTTGTTGCCCGTCATCAACCCTTGGGTTTGATTCCTGTCGCCGTCTTGTTGGGCGGCTTTGCTGCAGCTGGCAGCATGCTGCAGCGTCATTTGGGGATGCCCGATGCGTCGGTGCATGTGCTCTTGGGTTTGGTGCTGGTGATCACGCTGGCTAGCGAGACACTGCGTGGGCGCGTGGCGCGTGTGCTAAGAGCTCGTTCGGCTTCAGGGGTGATTTAAATGGCGATGCACCCACGTCAATTCTTCCATCCCTTTTTTTAGAAAGGCAAGAAGCTCAATGGATTTCGTCTTGAACATCATCTTGGCCATGATCGGTGGGGCTATTCGAGTGGGCACTCCTTTTTTATTTGTGAGCTTGGGTGAGTGTTTGACCGAAAAATCGGGTCGGATCAATTTGGGCCTTGAAGGGGTCTTGGTGTTCTCGGCCATGGCCGCCTTTGCTGGCTCGCATTGGAGCGGCAGTGCGTGGTTTGGGGTATTGGCCGCTTGTTTGGCTGGAGGGCTATGGGGTTTGCTCCATGGGTTGCTGTGTGCCATGCACCGGGTCAATGATATTGCCATGGGGATTGGTCTCATGCTTTTAGGGGTGGGCGTAGCGTTTTATCTAGGCAAGCCCTTGATTCAGCCCCAAGCCATGCAACTCCAAGGCTTGGCACTGGGGTCATGGAGCGAGAGCGCTCAAGTGCGCTCGGCGCTCAACGTCAACCCCTTATTTCCATTGGGTGTGTTGCTCGCCTTTGCGATGGCTTGGGGCCTGGGGCATACCCGTTTGGGCCTGGAGTTGAGGATGGTGGGAGACTCGGCCGAGGCCGCCAGAACCCTGGGTGCACCTGTACAAGGTTTGCGTATTTTGGCCACCACCTTGGGCGGTGTCATCGCTGGCGTCGGGGGTGCATCACTCTCGCTGTATTACCCAGGCAGCTGGAATGAGGGACTCTCCAGTGGTCAAGGCCTGATTGCAGTGGCTTTGGTAATTTTTGCGCGCTGGAGTCCTATTCATTGTTTGTACGCAGCGCTCATTTTTGGTGGTGCTGGGGCAATTGGACCGGCCTTGCAGTCGGTGGGGATCAGCAAGGGCTACAACCTCTTTAATGCCATTCCCTATGCCTTGACCTTGGTGATTTTGATTCTCACTTGCGCGCCCAATCGAACCATCAAAGGCTCGCCCAGTGAGTTGAGTGTTTCTAGATAAGGAGAAAAAGATGAGTGGACTCGGTGGTTTGAATCCCTCCCCCAACGGGGTGGTGATGGGTTTGGTGCAATTGAAGTTGCCTCAGGTAGAAACACCCGCGCAACTCGATGCCCAAACGAAGGTCATCTGTGACATGGTGGACAAAGCGCGTCGAAACCTCTCAGGGATGGATTTGGTGATATTTCCTGAGTACAGCTTGCATGGCCTGAGTATGAGCACGGCCCCCGAGTTGATGGTGAGTGTGGAGGGGCCGGAGGTTGCTCAATTCAAGGCGGCTTGCGTGCGAAACAAAATTTGGGGCTGTTTCTCCATCATGGAGGCCAACCCTCACGGCAACCCCTACAACAGTGGTCTCATCATTAATGACCAGGGCGAAATTTGTCTTTATTACCGCAAACTCCATCCCTGGATTCCTGTGGAGCCTTGGGAGCCTGGGAATGTGGGTGTACCGGTCTGCACCGGACCCAAAGGCTCCCGTTTGGGACTCATTATTTGTCATGATGGTATGTTCCCTGAGATGGCCCGAGAAGCGGCCTACAAGGGTGCGGAGATCATCATTCGCACAGCAGGCTATACCGCCCCGATTCGACACGCTTGGAGCATCACCAATCAAGCCAACGCATTTCAAAATCTCGCCATCACTGCCAGCGTTTGCCTGTGCGGCAGCGATGGCAGTTTTGACTCCATGGGAGAAGGGATGTTTTGCAATTTTGATGGCACGGTGATGGTCCAAGGCGGTGCTCGCCCCGATGAGATCATCACCGCTGAGGTTCGACCCGATTTGGTGCGCGAGGCACGCAGTGTGTGGGGGGTGGAGAACAACATCTATCAGCTCTATCACCGTGGTTATGTGGCGGTGAAGGGGGGAGCCCAAGATTGTCCATATACCTTCATGAAAGACATGATTGAGGGCCAATACAAGTTGCCTTGGGATGATTCGATCCAAGTGAGGGACGGCACATCATGCGGATTCGCCCCCCCCACGCGCGAGTATCTTGGGCCGCAGAGCAATCCCTTTCCAGCCAAAGATTGAATATGAAAGCGGTGAAGAGTTGGGCCTCAGCCTGACTTGAATAAAAAGCCTCACTTGATAAGACTCAAACAACAAGAAGGAGACCCAGCCATGACCACTGTGAATGCCAACCCCTACCCATGGCCATATGACCAAGCCTTGACGGTGGATAACACCGCTTTGGTGATCATTGATATGCAAACAGACTTTTGTGGCTTGGGTGGCTATGTGGACAAAATGGGCTACGACTTAAGCCTCACACGTGCACCCATAGAGCCCATCGCGCGGGTTTTGGCCAAGGCTCGGGAGGTGGGTCTCACCGTCATTCATACCCGGGAGGGACATCGTCCTGATTTGTCGGACTTGCCGGCGAATAAGCGTTGGCGCTCGCAGCAAATTGGGGCAGGCATTGGAGATGCAGGGCCGTGTGGTCGAATTTTGGTGAGGGGAGAAAAGGGCTGGGAGATCATCCCCGAGCTTGCGCCCCTGAGCTCAGAGGTGATCATCGACAAGCCTGGTAAAGGCTCATTTTATGCAACCGATTTGGAGCTCATTTTGAGAACCCGTGGTATTCGGAATTTAATCCTTACAGGCATCACCACCGATGTGTGTGTGCACACGACCATGCGTGAGGCCAACGACCGAGGATTTGAGTGCTTGATGCTTGAGGACTGCACCGGGGCCACGGACCTGGGGAACCACCTGGCGGCCATTCACATGATCAAAATGCAAGGAGGCGTATTTGGAGCAGTCGCAACTTCGGAGCTCGTGATTCAAGCGCTCCAGAATTGTTGAGATGGGTCAATTTGTTTTTTTCTTTCCTTCTTTGCCATCTTCACCCCCACCCCATTGTTCACTTGAGAGATGACTAGCACCATGCGAGCCCTTGAACTTGAAACTTTTGAGCTCACCAAGCGTTTTGGTGCATTTACGGCTCTGGACCGAGTGAGTTTGAGAGTCAAACCCGCCACCGTGCACGCCTTGCTCGGAGAGAATGGGGCGGGCAAGAGCACCTTGGTCAAAACCGTCATTGGTTACCAGAGACCTGACGCGGGTCAGATTTTGATCAACAACAAAGAGGTGAGCATCGATACGCCCACCCAAGCACGCGCCATTGGGATTGGCATGGTGTTTCAGCATTTCACGGTGATACCTGGGATGACCGTGGCGGAGAACCTCCTCTTGGCAAAGGGAGAGTTGCCCGCTGTCATTGATTGGCGAGCGGTCAACCGGGAGCTTGAGGAGTTTGTACAAAGCACGCCCTTCAAATTGGCCCTTCACCGCACTCCGGATAGTTTGTCTGCGGGTGAAAAACAAAAGTTAGAAATCCTCAAGCAGTTGATCTTAAATCCCAGGTTACTGATTTTGGATGAACCCACGTCGGTGCTCACGCCCCAAGAGGCCGATGAGATTTTGTTTGCCCTCAATGCCTTGGCCCATGAGGGGCGGTGTAGCATCATCATGATCACTCATAAATTCAAAGAAGTCTTGGCCTATGCCGATGATGTTTCGGTGCTTCGCCAAGGCCACTTGGTCGACAGCATGCCAGTGCGATCGACCTCATCGACTCACTTGGCCTCATTGATGGTGGGGGAGTCCCGCAAAGTGTTTGATCTACCCCAGCGAATGCCTTTTACGGGTCAACGTGTGCAGTTGCAAATCAAGGACCTGGTGGTGATGGGTGAGCGCGGTGAGAGAGCAGTGGATGGCTTGAGTTTGGAGGTCCGCGCGCATGAGATTGTCGGCGTAGCGGGAGTGGCTGGTAATGGGCAAAAGGCTCTGATGCAAGCGCTCACGGGCCAGCGTCCTATGCACTCGGGAGTCGTGCGTGTGGGTGGTGTGGCCTACCAAGCCAGTCGACAAGACAATGAGCGTGAAGGCGTGAGAAGTCTGCCTGAGGAGCCCTTGCAAAATGCCTGTGTGAAGGACTTCAGTGTGGCACAGAACATGGCCTTGCGTGCATTTGATCAAGCGCCATTTTCAAAGTTTGGCTTTTTGCGTTTTGGTGCCATGACAAAGCATGCCATCAAGCTCATCGAGCAGTTCCATGTCAAAACCCAAGGCCCCGAGTCGGCCATTGGTGACTTGTCAGGAGGTAATGTTCAACGTGCTGTATTGGCCCGAGAGTTGTCAGATTCAGCCAAATTACTCTTGGTGAGCAATCCGGTCTTTGGTCTTGACTTTGCCTCAGTCTCGGAGATCCATCACCGCTTGCTCTTGGCTCGAAACAGTGGCACTGCGGTGCTCTTGCTGAGTGAGGACTTGGACGAATTGCTCCAAATGTCAGATCGTATTTTGGTCATGGTCCAAGGAAAAATTGTCTATGAAGTTGATCAAGTGAATGCACAACGCCGCGTCATTGGTGCCTACATGGGCGGAGAAGACGCAAGCGTTGAGACAAGCGAAGTCAAGCTGGGGACCCATGCGCCGATGTCTGACGAGCAAGGGCACACAAACGTTGCTCCTTTGCAGCTTGGCGCTCTTAGCCCAAGCAGTAACCCTCACAGTATTTCCCCGTAATGATTGACCTAGGATTCAATGACCGAATCATCTCTGCATTTTTTTAGGAAATTGAATTTTTTCTAATGCCATGAACTCTTTGCACGCCAATCCCTATCCATACTCTTTCGAGCTCAAGCACACGGCGCTGATGATCATCGATATGCAGCGTGACTTTATTTTGCCCGGTGGTTTTGGAGAGAGCTTGGGCAATGATGTCACTCGTCTGTCTGCCATCGTGCCCACACTGGAGAGACTCCTCCTGGCTTGGCGCGAGGCAGGCGGTGTCGTGGTGCATACCCGAGAGGCGCACTTACCCGATTTGAGTGACTGTCCTCCCTCCAAGTTAGAGCGTGGGCATCCGAGTCAAAAAATTGGTGATCAAGGCCCTATGGGGCGACTCCTTGTGAGAGGCGAGTGGGGCAGTGACATCATTGATGAGCTGACTCCTTTGCCTGGTGAGTTGTTGATTGACAAACCAGGTAAGGGCGCCTTTTACAACACCGATTTGCATACCCTGCTTCAATCGCGCGGTATCACTCACTTGGTGATCACTGGGGTCACAACGGAGGTGTGTGTTCAAACCACGATGCGTGAAGCCAATGACAGAGGCTATGAGTGTGTGCTCATTGAGGACGCCACACAAAGTTATTTTGAGTCGTTTTGGCAAAGCACGTTGGAGATGATTCGAGCCCAGGGCGCCATTGTGGGGTGGACTGCTCAGTGTGAAGATTTGCTTTTGGTTTTGAAAAAAGGATAACGCAATGTCACCCCAAACGCTTGCAACCTCATTACCCATCACCATCTCCGATTGGCTTGAACGTTATGAGACGCACCCAGAAAGTCCTCGTGCACTTCTTAAGCGTTGGCGTCTAGCCCAAGATCCCCAGGATGTGGCTTGGATTTACTTGGCCTCGGTGGAAGACTTGGAGCTCCAGTTGGCCTATTTGGAGGGTTATTCTCCCAAAGACCTTCCTCTTTATGGAGTACCTTTTGTCGTCAAGGACAATATTGATGTTGCGCATTGGCCCACCACAGCGGCATGTCCATCGTTTGCGTACACCCCAGAGTCTCACGCGCAGGTCGTGCAGTTGCTCCAAAGTGCAGGCGCCATTTGTGTCGGTAAGTCCAACATGGATCAATTTGCCACAGGGTTGGTTGGCACCCGATCTCCCTTTGGGGCTGTGCCCAATAGTTTCAAGCCCGAGTACGTGAGCGGTGGCTCCTCCTCTGGCTCGGCAGTGTTGGTCGCGCGTGGAATTGTCCCGTTTTCCCTGGGAACCGACACGGCAGGCTCCGGGCGCGTACCTGCTGGGTTGAACAACATCGTGGGCTTTAAGCCCAGTCCTGGCAGTGTGCCGATGAGGGGGGTCGTGCCAGCATGTCGGTCCTTGGATGTGGTGTCGATTTTTGCACTCAATGCACAGGACGCGGGCCGCGTCATGTCTTGTATGCAAAGTGATGGAAGTGAACCCCTTTTTCAGCCCTATGAGGCGCAACTCGGATGGTTTAAAAAGACGCAAGGAGTTTTGCGTCTGGGAGTGCCAACTGAGAGTTTTTGTGATGCATCCCTGGGGTTTGATCAATCGTATGCTAAGAGTCTAGAGCATGCCAAGCGTCTAGGTTATGAGCTTGTGCAAGTTGACATGGCATTGCTGTTTGAGGCGGCTGCCTTACTTTACGAAGGCCCCTTTGTGGCCGAGAGGTACGCTGCCATCGAGTCCATGATGAAGGAGCAGTCCCACCTCATGGACCCAGTGGTCAAGCAAGTCATAGAGGGTGCTCAGCGTTACACAAGTGTGGACGCCTTTAAGGCACGTTACCGTATCGAGGAGATTCGTCAAGAAATCAAATCTTTGTGGGGGCGTGTGGACGCCTTGATGGTTCCGACCGTGGTCACCTGTCCAACGCTGGCGGCGGTGGCGAAGGATCCAATCCGCAAAAACGCAGAGTTGGGGCGTTTCACCAATTTTGTGAATTTTTTAGGTCAAGCTGCGGTGGCTTGTCCCTCAACGATCTCTGAGAGTGGCTTGCCCTTTGGTGTGACTTTCATTGCACCCAATGGGTATGACTGTGCCTTGCTCGATTTGGCGCATGAGTGGGAGCAAGATTTGCCCATTACTTTGGGCAGTATGGGTTTGCCGCGCATGAAAGAGAGCAATTCATCGACTCCACGTGCGCATTCTTCTAGTACTGTGCGTTTGGCCGTGGTGGGGGCACATCTCTCGGGTATGCCGCTGCATGCACAGTTGCTCGAGCGCTCAGCCAGGCTTTTAGCCAAGACACGCACCTCAGCGAATTATCAGCTCTATGAGTTGGCCAACACACTGCCCAAAAAACCTGGCCTTTTCCGTGTGAACTCAGGCGGGGTGAACATTGAGGTGGAGGTTTATGAGATGGCCCTGACTCAGTTGGGCTCATTTTTAACGTTGATTCCCTCTCCTTTGGGTTTGGGGCAAGTTGAACTTGAATCGGGTGAGTGGGTCCACGGTTTCATTTGTGAGGCCATCGCCCTTCAGAGCGCAAAAAACATCAGTGATCACGGTGGATGGAGGGCCTATTTAGCCAGCTTAGCTTAGTCGTCTTGGTTACGGCTAAAGAGAGAGTGACCCCAGGAGCGTCCGGTTTTTGCGGCCAACGTCTTTCTCAGTCAATCGAATCAATGTAATCAATGTAATTAATCTAATTAAGGCGGTTAGAAAGACAAGAGCTAAAAGTCACGAAAGTCACGAAAGTCACAAGAATTGCGTTAGTTAAGTTGGTTACCAACTTTAGAAATCAGGAATGACTGAGTTTTGGAGTTTTTATTCTTTTAAGTGAAACCTGACGGGTCTACAAGTCAATGGCTGATGTCTTACAAATTCACCCCACTTTGGCTCTATCGAGAACCAAGGGTGCGTCCTTGTCCAATCAAGCCTATGAGGAACTTAAAAATCTGATCTTTGAGTTTCAACTCCTGCCTGGAGAGATGCTTTTTGAGAATCAATTGAGTGACTTGCTTCGTGTGAGCCGAACACCGCTAAGACAAGCCCTGCAAAGGCTCGAACACGAGGGCATGTTGGTCTCTCGTCCGAAAATTGGTTGGCAAGTCGCTCAACTCGACTTTGAGACACTCGATGAGTTGTATGATTTTCGGGTACTGACCGAATGTTATGCCGTTGAAGTTTTGTGCAAGTCCGCTCAAGCGCAAACGAGACTCCAAAGGTTAAGTTCTCTGTGGTTGGTTCCTTTGAATGAGCGTCTGGAAGATGCGAGCAAGGTGGGGCAGCTCGATGAGGATTTTCATGCGTCGCTTGTACAAGCTGCAGGGAATCGAGAAATGGCCAAAACACACTTTGAAATCACTCAGCGTATTCGAATTGTCCGTCGGCTTGATTTCACCAAAGCATCCCGCATCCATGAGACTTATCATGAGCATGGAATGGTCTTGAGATCAATTTTGGCGAGCCGCCCGTCAGAAGCCGTAAGACTTTTGAAAGCGCACATTGAACAAAGCAAAATTGAGGTCAGAAAAATTACGCTCTCCATGCTCTATGAGGCCAAGGTAGCCAAACAAAATGTGTAATGAATCCATTGCAGATGGACAAGGTCGATTGGCCTGCACTATGTTGGTGCTGACGACCGTTTGCTTTTTTACTCGTTAGCGAATTTTATTCTTCATGGTGCATTGACTGGTGATATGACGGGTGAATTTCAAAAGGATTGTTGCTTGTATTAAAAAACATCTGTAATTCATACGCAACTCTTGCTCGGCCCTATGTGGATGGAACATCAAGCAGCCCTCAATTGCACGGCGAGATGACCCAATTTCACCCCTCATTGAGCGAAGTCTGAAACCCAAGAGCCCGATTTTAAAAAAATTAATGTCGTTTTAATTAAGGCATGCAATTTGCATAGTTATGTTCTTTGGGAGCTCGATCATGCATACAAACGATTCACAGATTTATACCTGTTCCCTTTTGCAAGCGCGCGCGTCTTTGCAATGGATTGCTGTATTCAAGAATGCACGAGAGCGTGAGCTAAAAAATACTCCCCTCCCAGCCGATGGTGTCAGCCCTTTTCACTCCATATCACTCTCAAGCACTGAGTCAAGTCGTGGTGCAGGTTTTTGGGGATGGATGGTCTTTGCCAGTAAACCTCAAGCCCTTCAAGGGTAGAGATGGTGATGAAAAATTCACTGAGCATCTTTGGCCATGGTGCAAGGCTTACCATTTTGCTGGATAAATCCAAGTGAACAACGGGTCACCCATCCAACAAAGTCTTGATGTGGCTTGGATTGCCCCAAGTCCCGGGCGGCAAAGCACTCAAGCGGAACAAACTTTGGTTTGGCAGGGCTCGAGGCTTGTCGGAGTGCAGTCCGTTTCTGCTCCTGGTTTGCAAGTTGCCAACCGGTTCGTTTGCCCAACACTTTCCAACGCCCACGATCATGCCCGCTCACTGAGAGCGAGCAGTCTTGGTGCAAGCGGTAAACCGCTTGAGAGTTGGCTCTCATTCATGGGCTTACTTCCAGGCGTTAGTCCTTATTTGGTCGCGGCCTACGCATTTGCTCGAAGTCTCAAAGGCGGTGTCAGTACCCTCATGGTGCACTATACCCGCCAGCAAGGCGGTATGTCTTACGTGCAGGAGGCCACTGAGGTGGCCAAAGCGGCTCGGGATGTAGGAGTGAGCATTGGATTTGCTGTGGCTATGCGAGATTCACAAGGCTTGGCCTATGCACCTGATGAGGAGGTGTTGCCGTTTTTAAACCCCGCGCATCGGGATCTGATCCTCGAGCGACTAAGTCCCCCAAAACTGAGCTTGCCAGAGCAATTGGAGCGTGTCCAAGAAACTGCTTCAGCACTGGAAGATCAGGCCCATGGGCTAGAGCCCTGGGTCAATGTGCAATACGGCCCCAATGGTGTGCAGTGGTGCTCCAAGGAAATGCTTTCGGCCATCGCCAAGGCGAGCGAGCGAGACGGTCGGGGTGTGCACATGCATCTTTTGGAGACCCGGTACCAACGGGAATGGGCTGATCGTCATCATCCAGAAGGGGTGGTGAACTATTTAGATGATTTAGGTCTATTGAGTCCTCGGCTGACATTGGCCCATTGCACTTGGGCGAGCGAGCGTGAGCTCGAGCTCTTGGCCAAACGGGGTGTCACGATTGCAGTGAATGCCTCTTCCAATTTGCATTTGCACTCGGGTATTGCCCCAGCGAGGATGATGCTTCAAAGCGGATGCCGATTGGCCATGGGGCTCGATGGCTTGGCGTTGGATGAGGATGACGATGCCTTTCGCGAGTGGAGATTAAATACGCTGCTGCACAGTGGTTGGGGGTTTGATCAAAAGTTTGAATTGTCCGATTGGTGGGACTTCGCCAGTGTGAATGCCAAGAGATCCATCATGGGCGAAAAGGCCCTTGCCTTAGGCCTCACGGGAACTTTGGAGCCAGGCGCCATGGCAGATTTTTTAACCTTCGATCTCACTCGCTTGGACGATGAGGGGGGGATCATTACCCAAGTTGATCCCATGCAAAAGATTTTGGCGCATGCAACCCAAGGCCATATTGACCAAGTGGTGGTGAGGGGGCGTGAGGTGGTGAGGCAAGGTCGCTTGGTCTCGGTCGATGAAGACGCGCTTAAAAAAGAGCTCTTTGCGTCCTACCAAAGCGCCATCCAACGCGATCCAACTTGGGGTCAGTGGCAAACAGCATTGCACGATTATCACCACAGCATGAAACGCTTTTATGGCCAAGATCAGTGGTTGGGATGCTGCTGAATAGGCTTATTTTGTTTTTTTGTGTCTATAAAAAGGTCTAATGATGTCTGCGAATCAACATTTGGGTGTCTTGTCTGTCCTTATTGAGTTCACGCGCACTCGCGCTCGCACCCTGCAAATCGGTTGGGTGTTAAGCGCAGCACTTGGCCTAGGTGGTCTTGGCTTGGTGCCTCAAGTGACTCAGGCGCAAACCCCCGCCGTGAAGCTCAAGTTCGTCTTGGATTGGAAAATCCAGGGTGTTCATGCTTGGTTTTATTGGGCTCGAGACAAAGGACTTTTTAAAGCACAAGGTCTTGATGTGGACATTGACCAAGGCAGTGGCTCTGCAGCCACAGTGCTCAAGGTGATGTCTGGCGCTTATCAAGCGGGTTTTGGAGATATGAATGCCATTATCCAAAACGCTTCTCTAAAACCAGGAGAAGCCCCTGTGATGGTGTACATGATGTACAACAAAGCACCTTTTGCACTCATCAGTAAAGCCTCCTCAGGTATCAAGACCATCAAAGATTTGGAGGGAAAGACCTTGGGTTCGCCTGCCGGGGCAGCGGCTTTATCGCTTTTTCCAGCATTGGCCAAGAAAAATAATTTAGATGAAAAGAAAATCACCTGGATCAACATGGCGCCAAGTTTGCAAGAGCAAATGATGCTGCAAGGCCAAGTCGATGCTTCGGCCGTATTTTCGGCGACAAGTTATATGAATTTAGTGGCTCAAAACGTTGATCCAGACAAAGACATTCATTGGATTTTTTACAATGATTTTGGCTTGGATTTGTACTCCAATGGTGTCATGGTGTCGGCCAAACTTCTGAAAGAAAATCCCAAGGCGGTGGCTGGTTTGGTCAAGGCCATCAATACTGCGGTCAAGGAGTGTGTGAGCAATCTAGACGCTTGCATGGATAATTTGCAAGCCAATGAGCCGTTGCTGAACAAAGAAATTGAAAAGCGTCGACTTCTCTATGTGCTCAAGAGTTCCATGTTGAGTGCTGAGAGTGCGGAGATTGGCATGGGGGATGTGCGCGACGCAAGAATGTTAAACGCCATTGCCCAAATAGGACAAAGCTATGATTTGCAGCGCTTACCCACCGTCTCTGAGGTGTTTAGCCGGACAGCTTTGCCGGCCAAAGAAGATCGACTCTTCAAGCCAAAACTCAACTAAAGGTCCCCCAAGGAGTGGGGGTGCGGCTGAGCCAAGCCGCCCCTCGCACTCCAGAGGAGTCACCATGCAAGGCTTTGACGATGGGTGTGAGGCTGCTAGCGTAAAAACTATAGCTGGAGAGTTTGGATTGAAGCGGGACATATATTTCCTCGATCAAACTCATCCCCCCACCCAGCACAATGCAATCGGGGTCCAAAATGTTCACGACCACCGATAAGCCCCGTGCCAAGCGATCGATGTAGCGAGATAAAGTCTCTTGAGCTAAGCCGTGCCCCAAGCGTGCTGCGCTCACAATTTGGGGGGCCTTGAGTGACTCTCCGGTGGCCAATAGGTAATCCTCTTCAAAACCTGGTCCGCTCACAAAACGCTCCATGCATAGTGATTTACCGCACCAGCATTTCGGGCGAGCGCGCTCACGCTCATCACTCCACGGTAGTGGTGTATGGCCCCATTCTCCGCCCAGGCGGTTTGCACCACTCCAGATTTGATGATCGTGCACGATGCCACCCCCACACCCCGTGCCGATGATGACCCCAAAGACCGTTTGATGCTCTTTTGCCGCACCGTCCATGGCTTCGCTTAATGCAAAACAATTGGCATCATTTTGGATCAAGACTTCTGTGCCAAGTCGCTGCCTTAAATCCAGAGCCATGGGCTTGCCGTTCAGCACCAATGAGTTGGAGCCGCGAACGCATTGGGTTTGAGCATCCAATGCCCCCGGCAAACCCAAGCCTACGGTTTTGGGCCAGGCTATACCAAGAGCTCGCGTACACTCTTTAATGAGCGTACGGATGACCTCCAAGGTGGCTTCATAGTCGCCTTGCGGGGTGGGGAGTCGTTCCCGGTAGAGGAACGCGGGTAGTTCCAATGGCGCATGACTTGTCCCCAAGTCGGGGCGCCTTCCCTGAGTGTCTACTTTGACATTGGATTGTTTTAGAGCCTGCTCTTTTTGTATTAGAGTCGTCTTACCCTGACCCAGGGCGCAGATTTCAATTTTCGTGCCCCCCACATCCAGGCCGATCAAGACCTCATCAGGATCGGGAGTGGGCCAGTGGTGGTGGGGCAATGGGGTCTTTGTGCTCATGATGGGGTTGAGTTTAAAAGCCCCGGGGCGCTTTGTCATAGAATTGGGACAATATTTTTTAGACATCAGAACAAGGAACCTTTCAATGAACGCTCCAGCCAACAACCGCCCCGGTAAAGTCCCTTACCGCCGAATCGCCACAGAGGAGGCATTTGCGCCCCAAGAAATGCTTGATATTTACAACAAAATATTGGCCAAAGGGGATGTAGACATTGGTTTTAAAAACCTCATGGGTTTTTACATGAGTTCGCCCAGTGAGCGCGCCCAACACATCATGCGTGGCCTCTTGGACTTGGACCAAGTGCGTATCCAGCACATGGACGACACGGGCGTTGATGTGCAAGTGATTGCGCTCACCTCCCCAGGCGTTCAAATCATGGACAAGGAAACTGCTGTGGCCTTCACACCCACGGCCAACGATATTTTGGCCGAGGCCGTACGACGCCACCCCACACGCTTTGTGGGCATGATTGCTGTGGCGCCCCAAGATCCCACGGCCGCCGCCAAAGAGATTGAGCGCGGTGTCAACAAATTGGGCATGAACTCCGTGGTCATTAATTCACATACCCATGGTGAGTATTTGTCGGATCCCAAGTTTTGGGAGATCTTTGAAGCGGCCGAGGCCCATGACACCCCCATTTACTTGCACCCCAACGCGCTACCCAAGAACATGATCATGCCGTTCTTGGAGGCGGGCTTAGATGGTGCCATTTATGGCTTTGGCGTAGAGACCGGTTTGCATGCATTAAGGATCATGACCTCAGGTGCCTTGGACCGTTTCCCTAAACTTCAAATCATCATCGGTCACATGGGTGAGGCGCTGCCGTTCTGGGCTTACCGCTTAGATTACATGCACAACGCAACCGTCAAATCCAAGCGCTACGAGTCCATGAAGCCCGTGGGTAAAAAGCCCAGCGAGTACTTGAAGTCCAATTTCATCATCACCAATTCAGGTGTGGCATGGGAGCCTGCGATCAAGTTCACCCAAGACTTCATTGGTGTTGACCGTGTGATGTACGCCATGGACTACCCTTACCAGTTTGCCGTTGAAGAGGTGCACACCTTGGATGCCATGAAAATGGCCGATGCCGACAAATTGGCGTTCTTCCAAACCAATGCAGAGCGAGTCTTCAAGATCCCGCATGTGAAGGCTTAATTGAACGATCATGGTTTGATTTCCTGCTTTGAATACCGACTCCTGACTCCATAAGGCCTCAGCTATGACCAAAGAGAGCGACAAAGACATCGTGGACACCCTCTATTCGAGTTATGAATTGATCCTCAAGATCAAGGAAAAATTCATAGAGTTCGACGAATTCAGGCCTCAAATACCTGAGTCCACCAACTTGGTCGCCCTCAATGCCAAGCCCACCAAGGAGGAAAAAGACAAAGCCGAGGAGGTCGATCAAGAGCGGCATGCCTCTTATGAGGAGCATCTCCTCAGTTGGCAAAAAAAGCACGCGACATTAAGCCATGAGCTCGACGCTTTGGGCAAGAAGATTGAGCACTTGGTGTTGTCCTTGACTCGTCACCACACCAGTGCTGCCGATTTGCTGCAAGAGATGGAGAATATTCGCACCTACAAAATCCTCTCGGGCGAGGCTTATTTGCTGGGTGCGATTTTGCCGCTCAAGCCTAAGAAATAGTTTTGAAATGGTCTTCATGAGAGGTTCTCTTGAGAGGTTCTCTTGAGAGGACTTCTTAAGTGGGAACTTTGAGCGGCTTAAAGATTTCTCAATAGATCGGGCCTGTGGGCTTTCTCCACATGATGCAGTCCTGCACCGCGTTGACTCAGGACTCCAAACCCTTCAATAAATTTTCGGCATTCAAAGGCATGTTGTAAATGCGTGCCGAGATCGCTTGACTCACTGCATTGGCAATGGCTGCAGCAGTGGGGCCAATCGAGCACTCACCAGCCCCTACGCTTGGAGATTGTTGTGGGTCAATGAGACTCACCGAGATTTGGGGTGTTTGTCCAAACTTGGCAATCGGGTAGTGTTCCCAATCCTTGGAGATCACACCCTCTGGCCCCAGTTGAGCTTGCTCGAGAAGGGTTAGGCTCATGGATTGAACCGCACCTCCTTCGATTTGGTTCTTAGCCCCATCGTCATGCACCACATGACCCACATCGGCGCAGATGTAGAGGGATTTGACCCTCACACTCTCACTCACCACCACCTGGGCCACCACGGCGCAGTAGGCACCGGTGTTCTTGTATTTCGCAAATCCAAGGCCCCAGCCTTCTGAGTCTTGCCTTTCCCCTTGTTGCTTTTCTTGTTGAAGGGACCATTGGGACATGTTGGCCACCTCTTTGAGTACTGCAATGGCGCGGGGATCCGTTAAATTGTTCAATCTGAAGGTGAGGGGATCCATCTTCAAAGACTGCGCCAACATGTCCATCACCGATTCAAGTGCAAACACATTGACATGCCCACCAAGGCTTCTAAGAGCCGACACTCGAACGGGCGTGCTCAGCACCCGGTGGTTGTGCACTGCCCATTGAGGGATGGTGTACAAGGGGACGGCGTTTCGTTCGGCTCCACCCCCACTTTGTAAAGGCGCATTGATGGCCACCAAAATAGGCGCAGCGTGGGAACTTTGATCAACTTGCCAAGCCCCCAAAAGCGCAGGTGAACTCTCACGCCCAGGCCTTGTTCCATGTCCTTGGCTCCAGATATCGGTCTCCCAAGAGAGCAATTGACCACTTGGAGAGGCTGTGGCGCTGATTTCAACGGCCATCGCCGGGCTCATGGGGGAGAGACCCAACTCGTCACTTCTGCGCCACTGCACGCGTACCCAATGCTCCGGTGCGAACTGGGCAAGCCAGGCCGCATCATAGGCCACGTCATCGGCGCCATTGTGGCCATAGCAGCCAGCCCCCGGGTGGTGTTGAACGTGAATGTTTTGGCTTGGTAGGCCAAAGGCCAAACCCAGGTCTCGTCTTAAGTTGTAGATGCCTTGAGAGTGTGTGATCACTAGAAGGCGACGCTCCTCGCCCTCTCCTTGCCAGTGGCCCAGGGCCGTGCAGAGCCCAATGGAGGCATGCTGGACATAGGGGCGGGTGAATGTGGCTTTGACACTGAGAGCCCCATCAGCTGAGTCGCTCTGAGTTTTTGAGGGATTTGGGGCATTTGGGGCATTAAGCGTGCGAGCAGTTGAGTAGTCACCCACACCCTCTGGGGTGATGCTTTGGCTCTGTAAGGGCTGGGAACGAAGCCAACTTGCGAGAACTTGGTTGTTTTGTAGCTCACTTGGAAGCTCGCTCCTAGACTCGTCCCACAAGGTGTGCAATTCAAGATAAGCGTTGCAGCGGGACAAGGCCTGTTCACTCTTGGCCAGCACTCCCACCAAGGCCGCGTCGTGCACCACCTGAGTGACCCCTGTGATTTGAAGCGCAAAACTCTCAAATGCTTTGAAGCTCTCTTTGATCAGTTGGCCCTTCAGTGTCCTGGGGTGCAGCACCAAGCCCCAAAGCATCTGGGGCTTGAGGATGTCTTGAATGTATTCAAATTCGCCCAAGACTTTTTGAGCCAGGTCGGGTCTTCTTTGAGTTTCTTCAAGCTTTGGGTTGTCGCTTTGCTTGAGACCTATATTGGGCTGCTTTGGGTCCCAGGGTTCAAGGGATACGGCCTCATCCAAAATGCTCGTGGTGATGAAGGACACCAATGGCGCTCGGTGTTCGCCTGCTTGAAGAAATCCTTCCTCTAAGACAACATCCTTGATAGTCACAGCGTACTGCTTGGCAAAGGCATTGATACTGCGAACTCGGACTTGGGCGCACACTTGCTGCAAGGTGGCCCCAGAATCTTGGATGGACAAAGAGCCCGAGGTCACCGCTTCATCGGGCGAGCGAAGCGTGTTTGCGGCCATCACTTTGATTTGGTGAGGGCTCAGGGACAATTGTGAAGATGCTATAGAGGCCATCGCGTGCAAAATGCCTTGGCCAATTTCCACCTTGCCGGTGTGAATTTGAACTTCCCCACACGCGCTGATATCCAGCCAATCCCTCACCGTGGGGGATTTTTTAAGGTTGGCCAAGACCGAGGGGCTGAGGGGTCTGGTGTTGGAGGGAAGGGAGGTCTCACTGATCATGGCGTACCCCTCTGGGGGAGGTGATCAGTGGTGGTCAAGCCGTTACTTGCAAGGAGTACCGCTTTGATCACTCGCTCGTGCACCCCGCAGCGGCACAAGTTGGAGTGCAAAGCCGCTTCAATCTCTTTGACGGTGGGTTTGGCGTTGTGCTCTAAAAGTGCAGCCGAGCGCATGATGATTCCGCTTGTGCAAAAGCCACACTGGGCGGCTTGCACTTCTATAAAAGCCGTTTGTAATGGATGAGGCTCATGGGCGTTTCCCAAGCCTTCAAGGGTAGTGATCTTGGCCCCCTCGAGATCACTGATCCAGGTCTCACAAGCCAGAATGGCTTGACCGTCCTTGATCACTGTACAAGCACCGCACTGGCCCTGAGCACAGCCCAGTCGAGTGGCTTTGAGCCCAAGCTCATTGCGAAGTAGATCCAAGAGGCTACGCTCATGACCATCGGGATCTTTGGCCGTGGACAGTGTGACGGACTGGGCGTTGAGGGTGAAGTTCAGGGTGAAGTTAAGGGGAGTGTTCATGTACTAATTGTCTTATGTTCTTATCGGCTTATGGATTTTATATTCGCAATGATGTTAACTCCTAGGGATAGAAAAGACTCAAAAACTCACTCAAGCCAACTTTATAGTAGCTCCTAGATTGTTAGGACTGTTGTAAATTAACAGAAAACTAGGGTCCTTAAAACCAAAATATATATCAACGATTTAAAGGGGTAAAAATAGACCGTGTAATAAATCTTGTAATACCTAATTTTGTTGCACAAGCTAACAAACTGGTTTTTTACCTCATTTTCAATCAGCCTAAATTGAAAACTCAAGAGGGTGGATTGATTTAACTTTTGTCGGATTGAAGGCGTGTGTGACCAAGGAAATCGGCGTGAGTCGTTCTGCCCAGCGAAATATCCAGTCCATATTTCCCTTATACGGATGCTGGGGAGTAGGTCAATGCTGCCCAGTGAGTATTGATAGGAGAGGGTATTCATAAAACCTGTTGACTTGTTGGTGCGTGTCTGTCGTGCCGATAACAAAGTGCTGCTGAATATCGGCTTATTGCAGGCAATGATCTACAAAATGCAATTTGACAACCGCGATCGAGCGTATTATCATGCGGCATGAATACATGAAATTCAAAAAGCGTAGTCATGAGTCTCGCATCAAAAGATAGTCAGATAGTCAAGTCCGTGGGATCGAGCGGACAAATTTCGCTTGGTAAAGAGTTTGCTGGCCGTCAGGTGTTGGTTGAATCACCTGCCAAGGGCGTTT
>DAISKH010000051.1:13936-19186 GCA_036821105.1 Limnohabitans sp. | reverse complement strand
CGCCTCAAGCGCGTGGCCGCTGATTTCAAAGATGATGTGACAGCCCGCATGCCCACCATTGCCAAATCCAATGGCAAGAAAGTAGCCTTGATCGGCGCAGGACCCTCCTCATTGACCGTGGCCCGTGATTTGGCACCTTTGGGCTATCAAGTGACGATTTTTGATGGTGAGAAAAAAGCCGGCGGCTTCATTCGTACACAAATTCCAAAGTTTCGCTTGCCCGAATCCGTGATCGACGAGGAAACTGGCTACATCCTCGATATGGGGGTGACCTTCAAGTCTGGGGTTCGCATCGAATCCATGAAAAAACTCTTGGGCGAAGGCTATGACGCGGTCTACGTCGGCTCGGGTGCACCCCGAGGACGTGACTTGGATATTCCTGGCCGGGTTGAAGCCAAAGACAATATTCACATTGGTATTGACTGGTTGGCGTCGGTCTCTTTTGGTCACGTGACCAGCGTCGGTAAGAAAGTCATCGTCTTGGGAGGTGGAAACACCGCCATGGACTGCTGTCGCTCGGCTCTTCGCTTGGGCAGCAGCGACGTCAAAGTCATTGTCCGCAGTGGCTACGATGAGATGAAAGCCTCCCCCTGGGAAAAGGAAGACGCCCTGCACGAAGGCATCCCCTTTATCAACTACCATGTGCCCAAAACTTTTGAGCACAAAAATGGCAAATTGGTAGGCATGACCTTTGAGGTGGTCAAAGCCGTCTACGATGACAAGGGTCGTCGCAGCCTAGTGCCCACTGGCGAGCCCGATGCGCACTTTGAGTGCGACACAGTTCTATTGGCTGTCGGCCAAGAGAATGCATTCCCCTGGATCGAGCAGGACTTGGGCATCAAGTTCAACCAATGGGGCCTACCCGAGCTCAATAAAACGACTCACCAATCGACACTTCCCCAAGTGTTTTTTGGCGGTGACGCCGCCTTTGGACCCAAGAACATCATCACCGCTGTGGCCCACGGTCACGAAGCCGCGGTCTCGATCGATCTCTTTTTGAATGGCAAGCCAGTGGACGTGCGTCCCTCGCCGATCACTAACTTGATGTCACAAAAAATGGGTATCCACGAGTGGAGCTACCACAACGATGTCTCCAATGACACACGCTTTAAAGTGCCATGGGCCAAGGCCGAGAAGGTGCTCGCCAGCATCAAGATTGAGGTTGAACTCGGTTTTGACGCTGCTACCGCTTTCAAAGAAGCGCATCGCTGCTTGAACTGCGACGTGCAAACAGTCTTTACGCACGAAACTTGTATCGAGTGCGATGCTTGTGTGGACATCTGTCCCATGGACTGTTTGAGTATTACGACCAACGCAGAAGAAAACGAGTTGCGTCAAAACCTCAAAGCACCCGCAACCAACCTGGAGCAAGAACTCTATGTCTCCAGCGGACTCAAATCCGGACGCGTCATGGTCAAGGACGAAGACGTGTGCTTGCACTGTGGGTTGTGCGCTGAACGTTGCCCAACAGGTGCTTGGGACATGCAAAAGTTCTTACTCAACACCGCCAAAGCGGGAGCCACTGTCTAAGCCCCAAAAGGCCGACAGAGTCAACATCCAACCCTACACACCTTCAACACCTTTAGGTCCATCATGAAAAAAATCGAGGCAATCAATGACTTTGTCATTAAATTTGCAAACGTCAATGGTTCCGGCTCTGCTTCGGCCAATGAACTCTTTGCCAAAGCCATTCTTCGAATGGGAGTTCCCGTCAGCCCCAGAAACATCTTCCCCAGCAACATCCAAGGACTGCCCACTTGGTATGAGGTTAGGGTGAGCGAGAAAGGCTACCTTGCACGCCGCGGTGGTGTGGACATGATGGTGGCCATGAACCCTCAGACCTGGGGTGCCGACTTGGCCGAAGTGGGTGAAGGTGGTTATCTCTTTTATGACTCCTCTCGCCCAATTCCAGCGTCGGAATTCAGAGAAGATTTGAACGTCATTGGGGTGCCGCTCACAGAGATCAGCAACAGCAACTACAAAGAGCCACGTCAGCGCCAGCTCTTTAAGAACATCATCTACATTGGAGCGCTCTCGGTGCTCTTGGGGATCGATGCCGATGTCTTTGAAAAACTCTTTGCCGAGCAATACAAAGGCAAAGAAAAGTTGCTCACATCCAACATGCAAGCGCTCAACTTGGGACGTGACTACGTCAAAACCCACATCAGTGAGCCCATTGGCCTCAAAGTCAGACGCGCCGACAATGTGGGCGACAAAATCTTCACCGATGGCAACAGCGCCGCGGCTTTAGGATGTGTGTATGGAGGCGCCACCGTGGCAGCCTGGTACCCCATCACCCCCTCCTCCTCGGTGGCCGAAGCATTCCAGCGCTATTGCGACAAATTCCGCATTGACCCCATCACCCACCAACACCGTTACGCCATTGTGCAAGCCGAGGACGAATTGGCCTCGATTGGTATGGTGGTCGGTGCCGGCTGGAACGGTGCTCGCGCCTTCACAGCCACGTCGGGTCCTGGCATTTCTCTCATGACCGAATTCATTGGCTTGGCGTATTTCGCTGAAATTCCAGTGACCATCATCAACGTCCAGCGCGGCGGCCCCTCCACAGGCATGCCCACACGCACCCAGCAGTCTGACTTGCTCGCTTGTGGCTACGCCTCACACGGTGACACCAAGCACGTGATGCTTTTCCCACAAGACCCCCACGAATGCTTTGAGCACGCAGCCACCGCGCTCAATTTGGCCGACAGACTTCAAACGCCCGTATTTTTGATGACCGACCTCGATATCGGTATGAACCAACGTCTGTGTAAGCCCTTTGAGTGGGATGACAGCAAATTTTATGACCGCGGTAAAGTGATGACTGCTGAAGAACTCACAGCGGGCAAAGACTTTGGTCGATATAAGGATGTGGATGGGGACGGCATTCCATGGCGCACGCTGCCTGGCACACACCCCACCAAGGGCAGTTACTTCACCCGTGGAACAACGCGTGACCCGTATGCGCGCTACTCCGAAAAAGGGGTGGACTATATCTACAACATGGAGCGTTTGATGAAAAAGTTCAAGACCGCTGCCACCATTGTCCCCCAGCCCATTGTGACCAAGGCCACAGAGAAAACTCCATACGGCGTCATCTACTTTGGCTCCACCACGCCAGCGATGGAAGAGTCCTTGGACGCTCTAAGGCTAGAAGGTATCCATTTGGATGCCATGCGCCTACGCGCCTTCCCCTTCCCTGACTCAGTTGCCGAGTTCATCCACGCCCACGACAAGGTGTTTGTGGTTGAGCAAAACCGCGACGCACAAATGCATACCCTGATCACCACTGAGCTTGAGATCGATGGTTCTGCCCTAAGCAAAGTCTTGCACTACGACGGCACACCGATCACCGCTCGTTTCATCTCGCAAGCAATCCGTTCCCAAATCAACAAATTAAAAGCCAGCACACCCTCACACCGTGAAAAGGAGTCTGTATGACCTTCATTACAAAACCCGTTCTCCATCACCCCACTCTTGCTCAAAACAAGGTCGGCTATACGCGCCGTGACTACGAAGGTCGCGTCTCCACGCTTTGTGCAGGTTGTGGTCATGACTCCATCTCCGCAGCGATTATCCAAGCGTGTTGGGAGCTCGACATCGAACCCCACCGCGTGGCCAAGCTCTCCGGCATTGGTTGCAGCTCCAAGACCCCAGACTACTTCTTGGGCGCATCGCATGGCTTTAACACAGTCCACGGCAGGATGCCCTCAGTCCTCACGGGTGCCAATTTGGCCAATCGTGAGTTGCTTTATTTGGGCGTGTCGGGTGACGGCGACTCAGCCTCCATTGGACTGGGTCAATTTGCCAATGCGATGAGACGTGGGGTGAGGATGGCCTACATCGTTGAGAACAACGGCGTTTACGGACTCACCAAAGGCCAATTCTCTGCAACTGCTGACCGTGGCTCCAAGAGTAAGAAGGGCGTGATCAATAGCGATAGCCCCATTGATTTGGTGGGCTTGGCCCTTCAATTGGGCGCAACCTATGTGGCCCGCGGCTTCTCCGGCGACAAAGCCCAATTGGTGCCTTTGATCAAAGGTGCTATTGGACACGGTGGTGCCGCTTTCATTGATGTGATCAGCCCCTGCATTGCCTTTAACAACCACGAAGGCAGCACCAAGAGCTATGACTATGTGCGTGAGCACAATGAGGCCGTGAGTCGTATCGATTTCATGCCCCAGCGCTCAGAGATCACGGCCTCTTACGCCAGTGGTGAGGTCGTGGAAGTTGAACAGCACGATGGCCGTTTCCTCAGACTTCGCAAGTTGGACGACAGCTACGACCCCACTGACCGCTACGCCGCTTTGAACTACATGAACGAGCACCATGAAAAGGGCGAAGTGGTCACAGGTCTCTTGTACCTTGATCCACACGCCTTGGATTTGCATGCAGCACAAAATACGACACATCAACCGCTCAACTCTTTGAGAGAAGCGGACTTGTCGCCTGGGAGCCAAATGCTTGCCAAAATCAATGCCTCACTAAGGTAATCGAGGCCCTCGCTGGCCAAGGCTCGAATTAAAAAAATAGAGCCTTCAACTGTTGCCAATCTCAAGCCCAGTGTGCTGTGGGTCTTTTCAAGAAAGACTCCCGGAACACTGGGCTTTTTTGATGGGTGGCAAATATTGAGAAAAAAGGTGACAATAGATTACGTTTAACCAATGTATTCCTTCTGGCGTTTCGTTTTTCCACCTAACTTTGGCTCAATACATCTAAGATTGAAGCGATCCATCATGAAAAAACTACTGATCACGCACGAAGTGAAAGATCTTGAGTGGTGGCTTCATCACAACTCCTTGGACGCTGTGTGGAGCGAATACGGGATAAAGTGTGAAATATTCACACAAAAAAATAGCGCCAGAGTGGCCATCCTTGTAACGGTCCCCAGTGCACAATTCATCGATGACGTTCTGAGAAACTCAACACTGGTAACCACCTCAATGAAGGCTGATGGTGTCGTGATAGAGACACTTCAAATATTTGAACATTACTCAGCTCCTTGAATTTTTACACCCATGCCTAGGGGTGTCACAACGCATGACGTCTCTTGAATGAGATTTCTTTGGAAAAATCGCAATACACCTCTTAGTTCGTTGGAGAGGTCAATCATTGATGACTCATGTGTTCCAAGGACCCGAGTGGCCCACTAGGTTTAACCACAATGAACCTGTGATGGCTTGATCCCTATAATGGTTGGAGGATCCGAGTCCTGTGCCGGCGTGGGCACTCCCACTCCCACTCCCACTC
>DAISKH010000051.1:6452-13836 GCA_036821105.1 Limnohabitans sp. | reverse complement strand
CACTCCCACTCCCACTCCCACTCTCACCCCTATCCCCACCTTGTGAGTCAATGATGTTGAATTTTAAAATTGCGCGCCTTGTTTTTCCCCTTTTGCTGGTCCTCAGTTTGAATACTGCAAGCGCAGGCACCTACTCTCGCCTCCCCGATCTACCTGATCCAGCGGTTGACCCCATCCTTAAAAAAGAGCAAGAAGAGAGAAAAGCAGCGGGTGGCTCAGTTATCAATTTACAACTCACCACGGGCCACGCTCCCAAGATCATGATCGCCACTGTGGGGCTGGCGAAGGCTCTCAGACTCGATGCAATCACCCCGCGCTATATCCGAGAGGTGGCCATCATCCGCACAGCCGGCGTTGTTGGATCAGATTACGAGCTCGGTCAACACTATGCATTGGCCAAGGCTTGTCGCTACGACAATGACAAAATTCAGGCCATCCAAACTTGGCAGACCTCCAAGCTCTTTGACGAGAAAGAGCGTGCCGTGCTTGCCTACGTGGAAGAGATGACACACGGTGGAGATGTGAGTGACCCCACGTTTGACCAACTGAGCAAATTCTTCAGCACCCAAGAGGTGGTGGAGATCACCCTCACCATCTCACAATACTTTGGTAATGGGCTCGTGACCAAAGCGCTTCGCATCAAACCTGAGACTGACGGCCGGGTGACTTACCCCGGGAAGTGCTAAAACTCTAGGCAAAGCCTTTGAAGCCTTTGAAGCCTTTGAAGCCCTAGTAGTCTTGGGGCTGATTCAACAAAAGAGAATCACGCCCACCCTAAGCCCGCACCGAAAGAGGGCCACTCCAGCTTTAACGAGTCCAGACTTGCACAATCTCTTGGGTACTCACCACCGGTGTGGTCCAAGAGCGCAAGAAGTCAATACTTCTGTCGTGGGCGGCTTGGGTGTAGGAGCCGCAGGCATCCTCAGCGACCACCGTAAAGTAGCCCAAAGCCGCTGCGTGTCGGCAATTGAACTCAACCCCAATATCGGTTGCAACTCCAGCGATCACAATGGTTTTGATGCCCAACGTCTTGAGGCGCAGGTCAAAGGGCGTATCAATGAACAAGGAGGGTTGGCTCTTGGGGATCACGATGTGGTGAGGAGCAGGCTTTAATCCGTCCAAAAACTCTGCATCATCACCCCCTGCTTTCATGCTCTCCTTTAGAAGACTGGGATGATCGACCTTTTGTTTTTTCATGAGCCATAGCAAAAAGGGTCCCGTCGTGTGCTCTAGACTGGGTAAGTTGTGCTGACTCCAAAACACCGGGATCCCCAGGGGATCTGCAGCAGCCAAGAGCCTCAAGGCATTGGACTTGACGGCCATGGCATTGCTGGCCTTACCTGCAAGCCCCTTTTGCATGTCCCACATCAACAAAGCGACCCCCTTGGGGTCAATGAATTCAGACAACTGGGTGGGCAAATTGATCAACGTGACCTCGAATCATCAATGAAAGTTTGAAATAAAGCGCTGCAGCGTTGTAAGGCATCACTGCAACTTCTCTTTGAGCCAATCGGCTGTCAGGGGTCGAAACTTATAGGGGATATTAAAGCAAACGTGGTTCCCCTCCTCATAAACCACCAACTCGGCTTGACCTTTCATGGAGTTGGCAAGGAGCGAACCCTCGCTTGCTGGAATGATCTTATCTCCCGCACCAAACACAATCAATGTGGGACAACTGATCTTGGGGGCATAGGAGGCCATGTTGAGCTCGTGGGCAAACTCTAGCGCCGCTTTGAGTGTCGCTTGATGAGAGCGGATGCGAAAGACCTCTTGCGAGACTGCGGGCATTTGCGGGAGCACGGGGCCAAAGTTAAAAGGACCGCAATTGGTCACACACGCCTTCAGCCTGGGCTCCAAGGCAGCACTGAGGGGCGAGTAAAAAGCGCCCAGACTTTGGCCCACGACTCCAGCACGACTCACATCCACTTGGGGGTGAGTTGCCAAGTGATCCAGCACCGCAGCCATCGCCTCGCCCCAGTCCAAAGAGATGGGGAACTTTTCAGCCGACTCGCCTTGTCCTGGCCCGTCCAAGGTGATGGTGGCCAAGCCGCGACGCAAAAAGGAGTCACTCCAAGAATGCAACTCTTCCTTGCACGCATCCAGTCCTGGCAAGATGATGGCCAAGGGTGCAGCAAGAGCCTTGGGGTCATCACTGGGAAGGCGCAAATAAGCATGGATGAAATCGCCACGGTAGGGGATTTTGAGTTTTTGCATTGGGTGCGGCGTGTGGCTCGCAGCCAATGCATAGCACCGGAGCATATTGCTCTGGGCTTGATGAAACTCCTCGGGCACCGCTGCAAAGAGGTGTTTGGCGTAATGGTAGTAAATCGATGCCCTGAGCCAAGCCTCGGCGGCAGTGACGTCGCGTCCCAAATCCTTGGCCACGTGTGCACTTTGCTCATGACGATGGGCCTCCTCGGACCACAATCGGCACCAGTCGGACCATTGATCAATTCGCTTGACCAAGCGTTGCATATCATTGGCATCCACACCCGTTGCGACGTAACGGGGGATGAAGTGGTTAAAGATCAGATCGACTTGTGGATCTCGAGACATGATGTTGTTGCTTTCGCTGGTAGGTGCTTATGTTGGTAGGTGCTTGTGCTGGTAGAGGCTTTCGCTGAGAGGGGCGCTGAAAGTGGCGAAGCGCACTTCAAGCAACTAAGCCACCGCCACTGAAAACTTCGGCTCCACTCTTTTTAGCGTTTAGGTAAAAATTCTTCGGTGGCAAACTTACTCAAATTTTGTTTAGAGCTGATCATGCCCATATCGAGCATCGACTGAGAGATCACCTCCATTGCCGCGCTATCGAATTTACCCGTGTTGTTGTAGTGCGGCATGAGTAAGTCATAAAGTTTGAGAGACAACTCATTGCTCATATTGAGCGTTTCGCTAGATATTTTGGCCGTTTCTGCTTTGTGGGACTTCATGTAGTCCAAACCATCGAACCAACACTTCATGAATTTTTTCACACCCTCAGGGTTCCCCGCGATAATTTTTTGGGTTGCATAGATCACATGAATGTGAAACTTGGGCACGATATGCCCAAAACGCACCAGCGTGCGACCACTGCCCTCCTCCTCAAGATGACCAGCGGTCCCCGCCTCCACCACCATCGCGTCAATTTGCTTGGTCTTCAAAGCAGCCGTTTGTGCGCTAAAGCTGCCCAGTGGCACCATCTGCATCCCACCTCTACCCCAACCTTGTTGGAGCGACAACTCGCCCGCAGCCCATTCGGTGAGTGACCCCTTGGTGGACATGCTCACGCGTTTACCCTTCAAGTCCTCTAAAGTCTTGATTGGGCCGTCTTTGAGCACCACCAAGGCCAAGTCTTCGGGCGCATCGGACATGGCTGCAATGGCTCTCTCAGGTGCTCCTTTGAGCAAGAAACCCAACTCAGGACCCGCGCCTAGGCCTATATCGACACTGTCTGCAGTCAACGCTTGGTGCAATTGGGCACTGCCGCTGAAGACGGTTTTTTGAATCTCCAAATCCTGTGCTTTGCAAGCCCCAGTCTTAACCGCCACATCCAATGGAATGAATGAATAGGTGGGCTGGGACAAGCCCACTCTAAGCGCGGTGGCCGCTTGTGACTCTCCAGCAAAGAGAGCCATCACGCCTAGACCCGTCAAAACGATCGAGAGATGAGAATGTTTAAAGAGTTTCATGGTGTGTTGACACTCCAAGGTGAGGACAGAGATAAAAGTCCAGCCTTTGAGAAGGGCCGAACAGGCAAATTGAAAGGGAAAAAGCTTCAAGTGATTTTAGAGCCAAAAGAGCAGCGCTCTCCTTCACACTCCCCACAACCCTCAGCCCGCTCAGCCACCTAAGCCACCTCAGTCGATCATTCATGTCCACTGGCGGGTCACCCAGCGCGACTCGATCCAAGCCAAACTCGCGTTCAGTCCAATAGCGAGCACAACGGCCACCGAAATCAAACCAAAGAGACTGGTGGGATCAAAGGTGTCGGTGAACTGGCGTGTAAAAAATCCGATGCCTTTGGTGGATGCGAACAGCTCGGCCAAGAGCACCCCCAAGAGGCAAGCAATCATCGAGAGTCTGAGAGATGAGAAAAATGAAGGCAATAGGACGGGCAACAAAATGTATCGAAATTTCTGCCAAGGGGTAGCACCCATCGCCCTCGCGCTCACATGGTAGATGGGGCTCACCTTTTGAAGGCTAGATGCCACCGACAACAGCACCGGAAAAACACCATGGGTGATGCCAAAAATCACCTTTGAGCTAAAACCCACGCCAGCGGCCAACATCACAATGGGCAAAATCGTAATTTGAGGTGTGCCATACAAGAGAAGCACAATGGGCATCATGCGTTCACGAGTTCTTTTGCCCAGTCCCACGGCCAATCCCAACATCAGACCCAGCACCACAGACACCACAAAAGCGATGAGCAACTCGGCCAGCAAATCGACATACGCCTCAAGCACCCCGGGTCTTGCCAGGAGCTTGTCCATTTGTCCAAAGACTCGACTCGGTGGGCTCAAAAACATGGGGTCCACCCAAAACCTTGCAGCACACTCCCAAAGTAAGAAAAGACTGCCCATCAAGAGTAAACGCACCAGATGTCGGTGAGTAGCCTTGGCTAAAAAGGGGAGCTCTTTCATGATCCTCGTCCCCCCAGGCGTTCAAGTCGGGACAAGAGGGTGTTGAGGGTGAAAGAGACCGCAATCACAAACAAAATCCAGGCATACATGAGCTCTGAGTCCATGGCTTGTGAAGATTCCGCAATTTGGTGCCCCAAGCCATTGAAGGAGGCGATCGTCTCACCGCCCAAGACCGATAAAAATGCCAGCGTGAGCCCCATCCTCAGGCCCGACAAGATCATCGGAATAGCACTGGGGAAAAGCACAAAGCGCAGGAGTTGCCACTTGGAGGCGCCCATGCAAAGTGCCGCTTTGAGGTGAATACTCTGAACACGACCAAAGGCAGAGGTGGTGTTGATGACGATGGGAAAAAAACTGATGGTGAATCCCAGTGCGATTTTGGACCCCGGCCCCAAGCCAAATAACAAAGCAAATAAGGGAAAGAACAAAATGGCAGGCACCGCGTTGATGCCGTTCAGCAAGGGATCAAAGGTCTTCACCCACCAAACTGAGCGACTTAAAACAAAACTCAGCGCGATCCCCAGCACACTGGAGAGTGCAAATGCACTCAACACTTCACTGGCGGTCACCACCAGTGGATCCCACCACTCCATGGAGACGATCAACTGTGCGAGACGCGGGAACACACTCAAAGGGTCAGGCACCAATAAAGGAGAGACCTCAAACCAGTGGGTGGCCAAGAACCAGGACGTCAACACCAACGCCACAAAGACCACAATGGACGCCTCATTGGATTGCCACAAAGGGGCCACGCGTTTCATGGGCTTAGCCATGACGTGATGATGCCAGGGAAGAATGAGGACCCACGGTGGGTGTGCCCATGGCTTGGGTGCTCAGGGTTTGACGAATTTCGTCGTGCAGTAGCTCGTAAAGGCGATTCCTTAGCTCAGAGAATTTGAGCGAGGTCACGAACTCTGGGTTCCTTGGATGGGGCTCATTGACTTCAATCACTTCCAGTACCCGACCTGGCCTGGCGGAGATGACGGCAATGCGGTCCGACAAAAACACGGCCTCGCCTAGGCTGTGGGTGACCAGCACAATGGTTTTACCCGTCTGATTCAAAAGCGTGGACAAGTCCTCGCCCAACACCATGCGAGTTTGCTCATCCAGGGCCGCAAATGGCTCATCCATCAAGATGATATCGGTCTTCAATGACAGCGCCCTGGCCAAGGCAGCACGTTGACGCATGCCCCCTGACAATTGGTCTGGGTAGTAATTGGCAAATTCACTCAGACCCACGGCCCGCAAAGCCTGGTGAGCCAAGTCCAAGCGCTCACTGGAGGGGACACACTGAAAGGTAAGGGCCACGACAATGTTGTCCAAAATGGTGTTCCATGGAAAGAGTGCGTTTTCTTGAAAAACAAAGGAAACGGTCTTGGGCATGGGAGCGCTCACCTGAACGCCATTGACCCGAACTTCCCCAGAAGCTGGGGTCAATAAGCCCCCCATCATGTTCAAGAGGGTACTCTTACCGCAACCACTGGGCCCAATGAGACTGAGGAGTTCACCGCGGCGAATCTCCAAATTCGTGGTCTCTAATGCCATAAGCTCTTGGGAGCTTGGGGAACTTTGGCCACTCGCCCCTTCAAAGGAATGGGATACCCCTTTGATCTCAATTGCAATGTCCAATGGATTCAAAACACACACCTTTAAAGCTGACTGCACCGCATCATAGCCTCGGGATGATAGCGCATGGCATCTTAACGAACGCCTACTAGATAATACCTATTACATAATACCTATTACATAATACCTATTACACAATCCCTTTAATGCTCTTCACACGCCTATAGAAAAAAGACTATTCAATGATCAATACCGAGCTTTGAATGTGATAGGGTGAATCGGCGTTTTTTCTTACTAGTTTAAGTCACCCGCACTCAACAAGTGCCCTTGGCGGCCTGGCGTCCATCGGGCTCAATTTGCGTTCTCAAGGCCTTGGTAAAGAATGCTGTACTACTGTAGGCGCTGATGGCCATGGTGAGCTCCACGATCTCTTGAGCGTCAAAGTGCTTGGCAAACTCAGCGTAAGTGGCGTCGTCAACCTCACCGTGGTGCATCACCACCGCATCAGCATAAGCCAAGAGAGATTGCTCTCGGGCATCAAAGAGTCCCAAGTGCTCATGCCAGGTGGGCATCGCATCGATTTGAGCTTGCGTCAAACCACACGCCAGTCCCAAGCTGTGGTGTTGATTGAGCTCATACTGGGCCTCCAAGTTTTGTGCTGTGCGAATGATGGCCAACTCCCTGAGCATCCTGGGTGATTTGGACTCAAAGCGAAGAGCATAGGCCATGGACAAGTTGGCCAGTCCGATATGAGGCGCATGGGCATACGTCAAGTGCAAATTGATGATCTGTCCTCCCTTTTGCCGAGTGGCATCCAAGAGTTTTTTGGTCTTCTCATCCAACGGCTCTTTGAGTGCGGGGAGCCTAGATATTTGGGTGTACTCGACTTGAGTGTAGGCATTGGAGAATGATCCCAATGCCAACAGGCCAACTAGACCTAAAAGAGCACACGAACGCAAAGACTTGAACATCCATTAATCCTTAATCAATTTGAAGACGGGGTGAAAGGGAGTAAACGTGACCGAGCAATTGAGCAATTGAGAGATTGAGCGCTTCAGAAATTTAGCCCCTTAGCCCCTTAGTCCTTTAGCCCTTTAGCACTTTAGCCTTTTAGCACTTTAGCCTTTTAAGCGCTCGTTTTGTGGGAACAAAAACTTCTTGGCCTCGTCATCGAGTTCGGCTTTGAAGACATGGCG
>DAISKH010000051.1:0-6442 GCA_036821105.1 Limnohabitans sp. | reverse complement strand
CTTCAGCGGCAACAGCGGCGGGTCTGGCATTGATCTCATCGAGGAGTCGCTTCACATGCGGGTAAGTGCTCCAAGGATCGGTGAGCCCCAGTACACGGGGCACCATTCTGGCCCATCCCCAAAACGCCATGTCCACAATGCTGTAGTGCTCACCCAGCATGTAGTGAGACTTTGCCAGATGGTCATCAATGATTTTCCAGTGACGGTGAGCTTCAAAATCATAACGGTTCAAAGCATAGAGCTTGGGTTCAGGGGCGGCGTGCCTAAAGTGCACCGATTGCCCAGAGAAAGGCCCCACGCCAGAGGCGATAAACATGAGCCAAGAGAGCATCTGAGCGCGCTCAGGAGTGCCTATGCTTTGGGGCACAAAGCGACCTGCTTTTTCAGCCAAATAAAGAAGAATGGCATTGCTATCAAACACAGCAACCCCCTCATCCACAATGGCGGGAACCTTTGAGTTGGGGTTCACTTTGATAAAGGACGCCGCAAATTGTTCACCCTTTCTCGTGTCCACTGGAATGGCCTCATACGCCAAGCCCAACTCTTCTAGTAACAACGCCACCTTCATGGGGTTGGGGGCCTCGTTGTAATAAAACTCAATCATAGGAATCCTCTTTAAAACATTGATTTCATATTGAAGGCCAGAATATAGCACTTCAATGAAAGGATCCTCTGGCCCTGTGGAGCGAACCTTGTAGGGGGAGCATTCTTATATTTGTCCCAAGCTCAGCCCCAGGCTCTAGGGTTAACGCTCATCGCCAGAGCATTCTCAGCGGTTAAATTCCCAAGGTTCTTAAAATTAAAACGGAGACCCCATGAAACGACTCTTAACGACCTTTTTGTTGGCCTCTGGCGTGATGGCCAGTAGCGCCGCTTTGGCACAAAGTAGCCCCCCTCAAATTCAATTTGACTCGGTCAAGGATTTTTTAAAGCTACCCCCCAACGTTTATTTTGGAGAGGTCGCGGGGATTGCGGTGAACTCCAAAAAGCACATCTTCATCTTCTCTAGAAGCGGCAACCCAGGACCAGCCTATGCCGCACGTGCAGCACAACTTTTTGAGTTTGGTGCAGACGGAAAATTCATCCGTGAAATCGGTAAAGACCTCTACGCCTGGTCGTTTGCACACACGGTTCGGGTTGACGCCAAAGATAACATTTGGGTCACCGACAAGGGCTCAGACATGGTGATTCGCTTTAACCCCAAGGGAGAGGTCACGATGGTGATCGGGCGCAAACAAGAGGCCTCTGACGAGGACACCGAACCCTTAAAGCACCCCAAGCCACCCCTCCCCGCAGAGGATGGACGGTTTAGGCAAGTGACCGATGTTACTTGGGACCCCGCCGGCAATATCTTTATCTCGGATGGCTACATCAATTCACGCGTGGCCAAGCTCGACCCCAACGGCAAATGGTTGAAGTCCTGGGGCGACCGTGGCGACAAGGAGGGGCAATTCAATACGCCCCATAGCATTGCCTCAGACCCACAAGGCAACATCTACGTGGCCGATCGATTCAATCGCCGTATTCAAGTCTTTGACTCTGAGGGCAACTATTTGAGATCTTTGGTGATCAACGTCCCTTTTGACAAAACCACCAAGCCCGTAATCGGTAACCCACTCGACCCCAACGCAACCCAAGGCACTCAGTCGCCTGGTGCACCTTGGGCTATTTGTATCACCCCTGGGCCCAATCCAGTCTTGTTTTCTTCTGACGCTTATCCTGGGCGCATCTACAAACTCAGCCTTCAAGGCGAGGTCTTGGGTGTGATTGGCGAGGGGGGCCGCCAGCTCAAGCAGTTTGGCTGGATCCATGAAATTGCTTGCCCAAGCGAGAAGGAAATTTACGTAGCCGAACTCCTCAACTGGAGAGCACAAAAGCTCCTCCTCCATTAAGTTGTAAAGGGCACTCCCTGGATTAACTTTCAATCCAAGGCTGCTCTTTAACCGACTTTGGATCCCCAATCAACGGGCTGACTTTGTATTGAAGTCAGCCCTTTTTTTGAAGCTTGTGCTCACCGTAGGCTTATGAAAACCATACGTCACACCACGAGCGTCCCCGTCGAAAAAATAGCCCCACCCTCTAGGGTATGTCCTCAGACCCATCCAATCGTGGCGCATTAAGCTCTTAACCAAAGCCACCTAGTGGCATTTCCTCCTTTTAAAAAGTTAAAACAAATCGGATTCTTTCTTGAATCTATGTTGACTCTGTATTGACTCTGTATTGCCCCTTCTTTGAACTCTTTTGCAGTGGCTTTCATGCGCCTTCAACCCTCCCCTACTTTGGAGATCTTATGAGTAAAGCTTTGAACCTTTTTAAGCGCCACACGAACGACACGAGCGACAGGACCGCTTGGAATTTAATCCTTTCACTCCTCTTACCCCTTCTCCTCACACTGAGCGCTGGTGCTAGCGCTCAACTCATGAGTCACAAAGACTTGAGCGCCAATATGGCCATCACGATTGCACAAACCGCCATCAATACCTGCAAAGCCAACGGCTACAGTGTCTCAGCCACTGTGGTGGGGCGAAGTGGTGAGATTCTCGTTCAAGTGCGGGGAGACAACACTGGACCTCACACGTTTGAGAACAGTTTCAGAAAAGCCTATACCGCCAGGACCTTTAAAGTGGCTTCGGGTGAAATCGTTAACCGTCTCAAAGCAGATCCCGCCTTTGCACTGATTCATTTGGAGCACGTCATTGCCAACCAAGGCGGACTTCCCATCAAGGTCAATGATGATGTGATCGGGGGCGTGGGCGTCTCCGGTGCGCCGGGAGGGGACAAGGACGAGGCGTGCGTGAAGGCTGGGCTAGACCAAGTGGCGGATCAACTCAAATAGCAGCTCACCACAAAATCGGCAAGTCACCAAGACCGTTACCCCAAAAGTGTTTTTTCGGTCTTGGCGTAGGGATCAAGTTCACTCCAACTTGACGCCTACGAGTTTGATGATTTTTTCCCACTTTTGCGCATCCGCTGCAATTTGAGCACCATACTGCTCACTGCTGTTGTTGATCACATCAGCCCCCATCTTATTGAGCTGCTCGGCCATATCGGGTTGACTCAAAATAGTGGAGACGTCGGCTCGGATTTTGGCCACGATATCGGCTGGGGTGTTTTGCGGTGCCACAAGACCAAACCAATTGACAAACTCGTAGCCCGGAGCACCCGACTCGGCCACGGTGGGAACTTTGGGTAAGAGCGCTGAGCGTTGTGGGCCCAAGACGGCAATGGCTTTGAGTTGACCTGACTGAATATAGGGCAATGTTTGCACCAAGCTGTCCATGGTGAAGCTCACTTGACCCGCCAACAAATCGGCTATGCTTGGGCCACTGCCTTTGTAGGGAATGTGCACAAAATCAGTCCCTGTCATGTTTTTAAAGAGCTCAATGGCCAAGTGAGGCGCACCCCCAGAGCCCGAGGAGGCGTAGTTGTATTGGCCAGGTTTTTGTTTACCCAGTGCAATCATCTCTTTCACCGTGTTGGCTGGGAATGAGGGGTGAGCCACTAAGACAAAATTCACCCCCACCACATTGGTGATGGGTGTCAAAGCCTTGACTGGGTTGATCTCCATGGGGTAGATGAATTGGTTCATTGTGAGGTTGCCCAAAGTCGCCATCATCAACGTGTAGCCATTGGGCTCAGCTTTGGCGGTGTAGGTGGTGCCGATCACACCCGCCGCACCCCCTTTGTTGTCAACAATCACTTGCTTACCCCAGAGGGCGCTCAAACGCTGCGCAATTTTGCGGGCCACAATATCGGTTCCACCTCCAGCGGGAAATGCCACAATCATGGTCACGGGTCGATTGGGATAGTTGTCGGCTGCAGCGGCATCACTTGTATTGCACATGACAGTGCACATAACAGTGCACATGACCATCCCCATGAAGCTACTCATGAAGCTACTCATGACGCCACCCTTGAACCAGGCTCCCAGCGTTGATTGGCCTTTGGATATAAAACTCGGTGACTTTTTCTCTTGCATTCAATGACTCCCGCATGGATGGTATGACAATGACGAGAGGTTATCAGACAAGGGGGGCAGATAAAATCATACTTACCCTAGACCTCACCTGAAGGCCAAAGACCATGCCCAAGCAAAAGCCCACACGCAAATCACGATCCTTTGATCCCCACGCCATGGCTCACTGGTTGGTGAATGCCCACGCTAGGCGTGAGGCGTTTACCCAAGCACCCGCCTCCATCAGAGCCAACAACCAAGAAGAGGCCATTGCTGTGCAACAAAGCTTTGTGAAACTCAAGAGCTTGCAGTGTGGTCCTGCAGTGGGCTGGAAAATCGCCCTCTCCACCCCTGTGATGCAACACATGGTGGGACTGGATGCACCTGTGGCAGCGCGTCTACACAAAAAACAAATCGTGCGAGCACCCGCGCAAACTGCGCTTTCATCCTACACACGCTTGATTGTTGAGTTTGAGATCGCGGTGAGATTGGGCCGCGACCTGAAAGTCCAAGCCAGCCCTCACACCGCCTCCTCCGTGAAAGAGGCTGTGGGCTTTGTAGCTCCTGCTATTGAAATTGCTGACGACCGCATGGCCGTCTACCCAGAGATGCATGACAAGGGGCTCGAGTTGTTGGCCGACAATGCTTGGAATGAAGGCGTGATCTTGGGGCCAGAGAGGTCCGTGCAAGAAGCGCTCACCTCACTAGGCACTGAGGGTGAACAAGACGGCTTGGCTCGCATGCGAGGTCAAGTGCATCTGAATGGACAGCTCATCGGTAGCGGTAGGGGCGCTGATTTGATGGGTCACCCACTTGAGGCATTGGCCTGGTTGGCCAATGCCGCCAACGAGCGAGGAGAATACTTAAAGAGAGGTCAGTTGTGCATTTTGGGCTCTTTGGTAAGCTCCAAATTCCCCAAACTTCACGATCACTTTCGCTTTGAGCTTGACGGCTTTGAGCCCATTGAGCTCAGTGTTGTCTAACTAAACGAGGCCCAAGCATGACGCTTAAAAGACGTCCGGCACATACATCTCAGGCGGAATCGGTCCGCGCAAATAGTCTGGGTTATGCACGCGTTCAGGCAAGTCCACTAGGGGGTGCTCAATGACTTGGTAGGACACTTGCGAGAGCAAATGGGAGATGCAGTTGATGCGGGCTTTCTTCTTATTATCAGCTTGCACAATCCACCAAGGGGCGTTGGGGGTGTGCGTTCTCTCAAGCATCTTTTCTTTCGCCTTGGTGTAGTCCTCCCAGCGCCGCCTTGACTCCAAGTCCATGGGTGAGAGTTTCCACTGCTTCAAGGGGTCTTTGATGCGTGTGGTAAACCTCATGTGTTGCTCATCATCGGAGATGGAGAACCAGTATTTCACCAAAATGATCCCTGAGCGAATGAGCATATTCTCAAACTCGGGCACAGTCTTGAAGAACTCCTCATACTGTTCATCATTGCAAAAGCCCATGACTTTTTCCACTCCGGCTCGGTTATACCAACTCCGGTCAAAGAGCACCATCTCACCGCCTGCGGGTAGGTGCGAGACATAACGCTGGAAATACCATTGACTGCGCTCACGCTCACTCGGAGCGGGGAGAGCTGCGACGCGGCACACCCTGGGGTTCAAGCGTTGGGTGATGCGTTTGATGGCACCCCCCTTACCCGCTGCATCACGGCCTTCAAAAATCACCACGATCTTTAGCTTTTGGTGAACCACCCAGTCTTGCAGTTTGACGAGCTCACCTTGCAAGCGAAAGAGCTCTTTAAAGTAACGCTGACGCTCTTGCTTGTCGCCCTCGCTCAGATCGGAAAAACTGACATCCTCGTCATCGAGCTCAATCTCAAGCTCCTCATCGAAAGCATCGAGTGCGTCTAAATAACTGCGGTATTTGAAATCATCTTTTTGCATGAAAGTCCCCTCATGTCTTCATCCTGACACAAAAGGGTGACAATTTCATGACCAGAAGTCAATAACTTGACCAAGTTCCCACACCAAGAGCGTCATCGGGAGCTCAAGCAGTGGGAGGCTCTAGACTTAAAGGCAGGTTGTTGATCTCTTGAGAGACCCAAGACCCAAGCCTCAAGCGGCAACCGCTTGCTTGGCCACTGTGTTGATCTCACGCCCTTGGCCCAGAGCCTCATTGACTCGAGGCATGACCTCATGGGCCATGAGCTCCATGGAGCGACGTCCCAGCTTGGGGTCCACCAAATCCATGCCGGCATAGACGATTTCACCAAAGTCACCTGCCTCTTCCCTCAGTGCCAAAATCTGATCCACCACTTGGTTGACCGTGCCCTTTAACACCAAGTCTTCGAGGAGCCTGTCTTCGGTGAGCAAGCTGTCGTCTTCGTCAACGGTTTTTTTGAAAATCACATGTCGCTTACCCATTTTCATTTTGGTGAGCATTTGACGATAGTAGTAGCGGTATGGACTGTTGGCATCGTCTGCGCCGTAGCGTTGGGCAGTGGCCTCGTCGTCAGCAACAAAAATGGTG
>DAISKH010000050.1:0-19590 GCA_036821105.1 Limnohabitans sp. | reverse complement strand
ATGAACAAATTCCAGCCCACCACATGACCTTCTGACAAAAGTCCCCCAGAGGTGTTCACAGGCAATTCGCCACCCAGCTCAATGCGACCGTTTTTAATGAAGTCCTTGGCCTCGCCAGGTCCGCAAAACCCAAACCTCTCAAGGCCAAACAGCACCAAGGGCGAGAATGCGTCATAGGTGATCAGTGCATCCACATCCTTTTGCGTAATGCCCGCCATTTGATAAGCATACAAGTCCTCTTTTTGTGGGACGTACTTGTAGACTTTTTGCTGCGCCACGCCTAAGCCTGGAAGCGTGAGGTTGTGAAACTGGGGGCCAGCATGTACGCCTTGCATACCTGAGATGTAGACAGGTGTAGATTTAAGGTCACGTGCTCTCTCTGCACTCGTGACAATGATGCAAGCTCCTCCGTCATTGTTTTGACAGCAGTCAAAGAGTCGCAGTGGCTCCACAATCCAGCGAGACTTTAAGTAATCTTCCGTGCTCATCGGATCGGTCCTGACGGCCATGGGGTTTAAGCGCGCGTGTTTGCGAAATGCCACCGCAATGGGTGCCAAGTCTGCGTTGCTGCCGCCGTACATGTGAAAGTAACGTTGAACGGCCAAAGCGACTCCAAGCGCTGGGCTGAACGCCCCGTAGGCTGGGCTCTCACCATGAGGTCCTAAGCCTTGGCGCCACATTTCATGATCGGCAAGCTGTCCAAACTGTCGACCCTTTCGACCATGCACCACGGCAACAGCTTTGGCCATCCCGCTGGCCACCACCATCGCTGCTTGCTGCAGCATGGGAGCAATAAAACGCCCGTGAGTCCAGCCTTGGTTGGCGTACCGAACATCGGTACCCACCGCTTCCAAGAATCGATCGTAATCGGATCCATAGGCCAGTTGGATGATGCCGTCAACGTCGCCTCTTTTGAGGCCCGCATCATCGAGGGCTTTTTGATAAGCATCGACCGCCAAGTTCAGTGGTGTTTTATCTGGAAATGAACCGATGGTGAGACCAACACCACAAATCGCGGTCTTGTCCTTGAGCTCTTTGGCCATTTGTGGAACGGTCATGGGAGAAATCCTTTGCAAAAGAAAATAAATTGAAGTTGATGGTTCATCTTGGGATGGTTGTGAAGTAATTTATAAAACCAAGCAATGCGCTGGGTCGAGTTCTATACAGACGTGTGCATGAAGCTCTGGCCCTTCATCCAAGGCAGGAAGTTCGGCCACCCAGATTAAGTGCTCGCCAATTTGAAATTCATAACGAATGCGTTCGCCTAAAAATATTTTGGACATCACCTTGGCTTCTAACCGATTAGGGTCAGTTGGAGAGCCAACGCTTTGAACGTGATGGGGGTCAAGAAGCTTGATGTGATGGTGTCGAACGACCAATTTGTGCTGCTTAGAAGAATCTGTGGAGGACAGTGTTGGGCATTGAGCGACTCGCAGTCTCACATCTGGAGCGAGAGTGACTAACTCTCTCACGGGATCCAAGTCAGTGATGGGTAGGATGTTGGCGGCGCCTAAAAATTCAGCAACAAAAACACTCTTGGGTCTATTAAAAACCTCTGAGGGTGAGCCAGCTTGAATAATCTCTCCTCGGTCCATCACGCACACTCTATCGGAGAGGACCATGGCTTCGAGTTGGTCGTGGGTCACATACAGTGAGGTCACTCCAATTTTGTTGTGCACTTGGCGCATGAGAGTTCGCATGGACTCTCTAAGCCTGGCATCCAAATTCGATAACGGCTCGTCATACAAGAGCACCTGAGGTTTACCCACGAGTGCACGAGCCAAGGCTACGCGCTGCTGCTGTCCGCCCGAGAGTTGAGAGGGGTAGCGAGTGGCATAGTCTTTGTGATCGAGTTCGACCAGGTCGAGCATATCGTGAACGCGCTTTGAGATCTCTTGCTGCGAGACATTGCGCATCTTCAGTGGAAAGGCAATGTTTTCAAAGACCGATTTGTGTGGCCACAACGCATAACTTTGGAACACCATCCCGATGTTACGCTCGTGTGTGGGTGTCTGGCGTTTGCCGTCATTGAAGACTTGACCGTTCACAGTGATGGAGCCACTGTCCACACTCTCTAGACCCGCAACCATTCTCAGTGTGGTTGTTTTTCCTGATCCACTGGGCCCCAAGAGAGTTAAAAACTCTCCCTCTTGGATGTGCAAATCGATCCCTTTAACGGCATGCATGGTGCCGTAATACTTGGACAACGATTGAATTTGAATGCCGCGATTGTTCATGGGTTGCTACTTAACGGTGTTATTCCACTGCATGTGGGTTGAGTTTGGTGCCCAGCGTGAGGCGGCAAAGGGCGACGATCAAAGCCACAATCACGAGTTGTACGATGGACAATGCACTGGCCGTGCCGTAGTTGCCATCGAACAAATAAGTCCACGTCAAGATTGGCAAAGTCACTGAGTCCACGCCGTACAAAATAACCGATGCGCTCACCTCTCGCATGACAATCATGAAGACCAATAGCCACATTGAGGACACGACTGGTTTTAAGAGGGGAAAGTTCACTTGCCAAAAGCTGTGGCCTGGACTTGCACCGGCCACACGAGCGGCTTCTTCTAAGACCCGGTCAATTTGCGATAAACCGTTACCGATCATGCGTACGCCGTAGACCATGTAGCGAGTGACAAAGGCGAGTAACAAAATCCATAGGGTGAGGTAGAGTGGGGTGCCCACATAGGCCCAGACCATCCCGATGCCAAATACGGTGCCAGGGATTCCTATGGGGAGAGAGACCAAGTATTCGGCGGCACTCATCAAGCGACTCTTTTGGCGAATAATCTGGTAACTGATCCATAGGCCCAACAAGGCACAAATGCAAGCCGTGACAACGCCCAGGAGTACTGAATTTTTGAGTCCAATGAGAATATCTTGTGAACTCAAAAGTGCTTCAAAGTTTTTGAAGTTAAGACCCGAGAGATCTAGTCCTGTTGTCCTCACAGGCATCAAAGCCCGCAGTGCGACAGCACAAAGTGGCATCAAAGTGCCCAAAACAAAGATCATCACGCAAAGGCCAAAAACCACCCACCTCAGTTGACCCAGGCGCGTCACGCCAGACTTGAAGCCTCGAGCGGTTACGGTGATATAGCGCTCAGAGTGGCGAGTGAATTTTTTGTAGAAATAAAGCCCCACACTGGCCAACAGCATCAAAAGGGTTCCTGCGGCGGCGGCGCCCGGTAAATCGATGGGGTAGGTGTTGGTTCTCACAAAAATGGAATAAGCCAGGGTCTCCAAATGAATGTGGGAGCCCAAAAATCCAGGGATGGCGAATTGCTCAAGCGCCAAAGTAAAAATAAAAAGTGCGCATGATGCGATGCCGCCCAACATGATGGGCAAGGTGACAAAGCTCAAGCGTTGCCATAAATTGGCCCCGGCGACACTGGCTGCTTCCTCAATACTCGGATCCATCGACTGAAAAATACCGACGTTGAGCACAAAGGCATAGGGCGTGAAATAAAAAATCATCACCCACACAATTCCTGAGAATGAGTAGATGTCCAAGATCGGATCTGGGCTAGAGGTGAGGGCGCTCCAGGCCGTGTTGATGAGTCCGGCATTGGGGTCGGCCAAGACGACCCAACCAATGACGCCTACCAAGGGCGAGTAAAGCATGGGGATTAAAAAGAGGGCTGACATGGTTTTTCTGGCCGGGATGTCGGTGCGAGAAACCGCCCAGGCTAAGAAAATACCAATCACACAAGACACCAGCATCACCGGGATCGCCAGCGCCAATGAGTTGATCGTGACACTCTCAGTCCACCCTCCAGAAAAGAGTCCTAGGTAAACAGTCTCGAGGTTTTTGAGGGTGTAGACAGCTTTGGGAGAACCAGGGCTTTTGCTCCTCACTGCACCATACATCAAGGCTGCCAGGGGCACCAAAACCATCAGGCTCACCAACAAGAAACTCAATGTTTCATTGAGATTGATTCGAGCCTTGAAGGCGGGTTGAGTGCTTGTTGGGCTGGGGCTGTGACTTTTACTGGAACTTGGACTGGAACTTGGATTGAGACTGCTCATGGATTGAATAGAGTGATTCGATATGGCAGGACTTAACGCCTCCAGCCCAGAGCCTGACGCATCTCAGGCATCAATTGCTCGTAGTTGTCGTTCCAATCCTTCACGTCGGGTACCCAACGGATCTCACTGGGATAGGGTTTCCACCAGCTGGTTTTTTTAAGTCTAGGAATGGCTTGACGTTCATCCGGGACGTTTTTCAAAGTGCAACGCACTTGCGCGCCTTGCAGTGCTTTGGCCCCTTCCATGGTGAAGAACCAAGCGGTAAAGAGGCGTGCGGCATTGGGGTGTGGGGCTCTTTTGGAGATGGCCAAATAGGTGTTTGAAAAAGCAGGGGAGATCTCTGGATAAGTCCAAGCCGTTTGGTCACCTTTTAGAAAGTTCTCCATGGCTGCGGACTCCCAATTGGGAATGAAGACACTAATAGCACCCGCAGCCAAATCTTCACGCCCTGGTGCAGAGCCTGGGTACAAGCGAGGTTTTTGCTGGGCCAAACTTTCTAGAAATTTACGACCGTATTCGGGTCTTCTTAAAAAGAGCAGATAAGTTGCAAAAGGAACGCCTCCTCCAGCAGGCTCATTCATTCCGATCTTGCCTTTTAAGCTTGGGTCCAGTAGACCGTGCCAAGTTTTGAAAAGTTCCTTGGCCTTGGCGTGAGGGATATGGTCTGGGTTATAGGAGATCACAATCTCGGTCCACTTGGTGCCGTAGGCCAAGCCGGGTAAGTAGGTGCCTTTGTCGAGTTTTTTATCTAAGTCCGCTAATGTGAAGCGTAAATATAGACCCTCATCGGCCAAGTCCAAAAGACCATTGGGGTCTGCAGAATAGTTGACATCCATCAAGTGCTGACCAGCTCGTTCCTCATTGGCAAATTGCTGCGTACCCACAACCCCAACTTTGCGATCAATTTGAACTTTGATGCCAAATTTATTTTGGAATGCGTTGGCCATAACGGTCATCTCATCCAAAGGAGAGCTGTAGCGAACTGTGACGGAGCCTTCTTTTTTAGCAAGCTCGATGAGCTTTGGGGTCACATCCACTGTCTCCCAGCTGGGGTCAGTTTGGGCAAAAGAGCCCCAGGCGGACAAGGTTGAAGCCGCCAAGACGCTTTGTCCGGAGGTGTTGAGAAAGTCACGTCTTTTCATGATCGGTGCTCAAATAGAAAATTCAAAGTGTGTCAGGGTGAATGCTTATGAGGTGTTCAGCATGGTGATGAAATGAATTGTTTTTGAATCCACCAAATGAATCCAAACGTATTCGGGATGCTGATCATTTTTTTAAAAACATTCAACGCCAATGATGCACTGCAACAGCTCGACTTCAATCGTAACTGAGGAGAGGGCATGCAACAAGCCAAGATGCATCAGGAAAACCCTAGCACAGCATTTATCACTAGAACAGCCCAATTGGCGTAAGATCATCATTGGTATAACCAAATGGTTATGTTGAAAGTTTGATTATTCATTGGACAATGTTTTAACACGGTGTCATCATTGGCCGAGTTTTGAGATAGGCCCTCAAGAAGCGCACTCATTCAATCGATAAACCCCATAAAGGTGTTTTCAATACGATTAAGGAGACAGATTGATTCTCGTTTTGAAATTTGCGAACCTCGCTCGCAAAGCATTTATTTCACGACCAACGTGTCGAACGCTCTGGCATCTGGGTGTCTTGGTGCTTTCTTTATTTGCACTCAATGAAATGGCCTACTCACAGGCATTTCCCACTCACGCAATCAAAATGGTTTTGCCTTATGGCGCTGGAGGCATTGGGGATTTAACGGCTCGCGTCATCACTCAAAAAATGAGTGAAAACATGGGGCAGCAAATCATCATTGACAACAAACCGAGTGCCGGTGGGGCACAGGCTTTTTTGACAGCGCTTCAGTCTCCACCTGATGGCTACACGTTGGCCATGGGTGGCAATGGATCAGCGATCAGTCAGTCGTTATTCAAAAATTTGAACTACAACGTGGTCAATGACTTTGTTCAAATATCCACCATGGCCAAGTTCAACTTAGTGCTTTTGGTCAAGCCCGATTCGCGCTTTAAAAATGTTGCTGAGTTGATTGCCTTTGGAAAGTCGCACCCGGGTGAACTCAACTTTGGGTCCGTGAATGTGGGCTCCACACAGTACTTGGCGGCGGAGTTGTTCAAGCAAATGGCGGGAATAGATGTGCAAGTGGTGCCGTATAAATTATCTGCGGGCTTGTTTTCCGCTATTCGTGCAGGCGACATTGACCTGGCCTTTGAATTTGTGCCTCCCGTACTCACCTCTATCAAAGCGGGTACGGTGAAGGCGTTTGCGATTGCCGCAGACAAAAGAAATGCCAACTTGCCTGAGGTCCCCACAGTGAGCGAGAGTGGGCTACCTGGCTATGAGGTGAATTCGTGGAATGCGGTTTCAGCCAGAACGGGAACACCCAAAGCCATCTTGGAAAAACTCAACAAAGAATTTGTTGCGGCCATCAACGATCCTGAGGTCAGTGCGAGTATTCGGCGAATGAATTCTGAGCCTTATCCCTTGAGTCTAGAGAAGTCACGTGAGTTGATGATCTCTGAGATCTCGCGCTGGAAGGCTGTGATTGATAAAGCCAACATACCTCTCAACTGATGATGGAGTTGAGCCTCCCAAGACTCTTGTCTGAATGACTTTTGAATCCACCCCACCTCATGCATTGAACAGCAGGTGGATCAGTACTTTTAACAATGCGTTAGTTTTTTGATTTTTTCTTCAACACGATCATCAATAAAGGACTTTTAGTATGAGCGCCAACAGTGATATTACTTTGGACATGGCTATTGCAACCTATGGCCACACCCAAGCTTTGAAATCTGGCGCAGTGCCAATTCATGGTGTTAAACCCAACTTCATTGAGGTCAAGCCCATCATTGCCGCATTTCGTCGAATGGTGCGGGACGTTGAGTTTGATGTGTGCGAGATGGCGCCAGCGACCTACATGATTGCCCGCGAGGCAGGGGCTCCTTTCAAAGCACTGCCCATTTTTATCTTTCGCCGCTTTCACCACGCTGGCTTGGTGTACCGAGACGACGCAGGAATCCATTCTCCTAAAGACTTGGAGCACAAGGCCATTGGCGTTCGAGCTTATTCGGTCACCACAGGCATTTGGACCCGAGGAATTTTGACCAATGACTACGGTGTGGACAACTCCACCATTTCTTGGGTTGTCGATGATGAGGAGCACGTCAAGAGCTTGGTGCTTCCCTCCAATGTCAAACATGCCAAGGAAGGAGTGTCCTTGGTTCAGATGATGGCATCGGGTGAACTCTCAGCCGCCTTTACAGACAACGCCGGCATAGGACGCGCAGGTGCTCCCACTGACGGATGGCAATCGGGTGGACGAATCAAGCCCCCTGAGTATTTGGAGCTATTTCCAAATGCATTGGCTCTGGAGACCGAGTGGTATAAAAAAACGGGTATTTATCCCGTCCATGGCTTGATCGTTGTCAAGGATGAGGTCTTGAAAAAACATCCCGAGGTGGCTCAATCTTTATTTGACGCCTTTTACCAGTCCAAAGAGATTTATCTGAAACAACTGCATGCCGGTGAGTCGGTCTCAGATAAAGACGAGCACTACCGCAGCATGTCTAGCATTGTGGGACCCGATCCTTTGCCTTACGGAATTGAGAAAAACCGTGCCTCGATGAAAGCATTGATGACTTACTGTTACCAACAAGGACTGCTTAAAAAAGAGTACTCCATTGATGACATGTTCGTCAACGTAGACCATTGAGCAAGTAGACGATGAGCTCACTCTTCATATCGAGTGAGCTTTTTTCTTGCCGATGAATGTTTAATTCATCCCTGATTTCTAAGTCGCATCGACTACTCATATCAAACCCAGTTTAATTTGCATTTTTTGGAGACATCAATCATGGTTACCCGTTTAGTTGACATTCACCCCCACATCATTTCCACCGACGTCAAGCGCTACCCCATCGCCCCCTTGGGTGGTGAGCGCTCTGGGTGGTCTGCCACAAGGCCTGCAACGTTTGAGCAATACATTGCGGCCATGGATGAGGCTGGTGTGGATAAATCCGCCATTGTCCATTCCTCGACCACTTATGGTGTTGATAACTCATATGTAGCCGACTCAGTGGCTTTGAATCCAAAACGCTTTACGGGTGTGTTCTCCATCGACATGTTGGCCCCCGATGCCGCACAAAAGGTCAAGCATTGGGTGGATTTGGGTCTGGGTGGGTTACGCCTATTCACAACGGGCAGTACCATGCCTGGCCAAAGCCCATTATTCCAAGACCCCAAGCTCATTCCAGCTTGGGAGATGGCAGGTCAGTTGGGTATCTCCATTGCAGTGCAACTCACCCAAGCAGGGGTTCCTGATTTGGAGAAGCTCATTGTGAAGTACCCCAATATTCCTGTCATTATTGACCACATGTTAAAACCCGATATCACCACAGGCGCGCCTTATCCAAAAGCACAGTTTTTGTTTGATCTTGCTCGTCACCCCAATGTTTACCTCAAACTCACCAGCCGAAATGTGGTTGACTCCCAAGTCGCACCTGCCACTCCAGAGAGTTTTTTTGGTGCGGCGGTCAAAGCCTTTGGTGCCAATCGCATCGCTTGGGGTTCTAATTTCCCAGCTTCCGAAGGCAGTTTGAAGGAGTTGGTTGCAGAATTCAAAAAAACCATTTCGTTTTTGTCGGCTGAAGACCAGCACTGGATCATGGCTGGAACTGCACAAAAACTCTATCCCAGTTTGGCCGATTGAGCCACTCTATCCCAGCGAACCCTAGGAGCATGACCATCATGACACAAGCCCCCTTGAAACTTCCCACCTTACTTGGCGACTATCCCAACACACACGCCGTGCGCGCGGGTGAGTTAAAAGACGATCGACTGGAATTTCATTTTGCCGACGTCGATACTGCTAGCAAAGCGTTTAAACGTGTTGTTCGAGACTTTGAGTTCGATGTGGCCGAGTTGGCCGTCGTTACTTTTTTAAGCGCCAAGTCCTACGGCAAACCCCTCGTGTTGTTACCGATCGTGGTGAGGGGTAAGTTTCAACACGAATCGATTGTGTGTCGTGCCGGAGAGCCGTGCTTGACACCTGCGGACTTAGAAGGGCGTCGCGTTGGGGTGCGATCTCACTCGGTCACGACCGTGACATGGGTGAGGGGGTGGCTGGAGAGTGACTTTGGGGTTAATTTGGATTCCGTGAAGTGGATCACTTATGAAGACCCCCATGTACCCGAATTGATCGAGCCGCCCCAGTTTGAACGAGCCCCCAAGGGTAAAAGCATGATGGATATGCTGCTCGCTGGTGAAATCGATGCGGCTGTGATGACCGGTGCTGCCTTGAAGGATCCCCGAGTCCAACTTCTATTGCCTGACCATAAGGCTGCTGCCAAGGCCTGGTATGAAAAGCACCACGCGGTCCCTATCAATCACATGATTGTGGTCAAAGAGGAAGTGCTCAATGCCCATCCTTGGCTTGCGAAAGCAATCTTTGACTTGTTCTCAAAGGCCAAAAAAGCCGCTGGCTTACCCGCACCAGGCAGTTTGGATAACTATCCTCTGGGTGTGGAGGCCAATCGCAAGAGTTTAGAGGCCGTGATTGATTTGGCCTACCGTCAGGGGCTGATCAAGACGAAGATCTCAGTCGATGAGCTCTTTGATGAACGCACGCGCCACCTCGGAGAGTGAGCGCACGGCTCATCGAGTGTTGAGTTGTTTTGTTTTTGAAAACCCATCGTGGACCGACCAGTCATGACAACGAACTCCATCGATGGGTTTGAACACATCGGTCTAAAGCCAAGGCAATTGCAACTCATTGTGGCTCTTGACGATTTGCGCAGCATCAGCAAAGTTGCGCATTACGTCAAAATCACCCAACCCGCGGTCTCTAAAGCGCTGGCTGAGCTTGAGCGTGATTTGGGGCTCCAACTCTTTGAGCGCACGAACCGCGGCATTATCCCCACGGTCTATGGGGAGTGTTTGGTGCGCCACGCTCGCATCGTGCTCGTGGAGTTCATGCACTCCAGAGATGAGTTGAGGGGTTTACAGTTTGGGGTGTCGGGCAGAATTAATGTGGGCGCCTTGTCAGCAACTGCACCCTCGATCTTGCCTCAAGCCTTGGCCCTCTTGAAACAAAAGTCCCCAGTGATCCACGTCCAGGTTCAAGAAGGCACCATGGACACTTTGTTGCCCCAATTGTGGTTGGGAAAGTTGGATTTCATCGTGGGACGTTTGGCCTCTCATCTGAGTGAAGGTCTGGCAGAGCAAATTTTGGCACAAGAGTCCAGTTTGATTGTTTGTGCGCCATCTCACCCCTTGGCTAAACGAAAGAAAGTGGGCTGGCGTGAGCTCAAAGGCTATCCGTGGGTGCTGCCGCCTGCGGGAACCTTACTCAGAGAGCCGTTAGAACAAGCATTTGAGTTTCATCATTTGCCCCATCCCCTAGATACTATTGAGACTTTGTCGGTTCAGATTACTTTGTCTTATGTGCAGTGCACCCAGGCTTTGGCGGTCCTTCCAAGCTCGGTTGCACGTTACTATCAGGAGCTTGGGCTGATACATATTTTGCCCATAGAGCTCTTTAAATTCAAACGACCCATTGGGGTGCTGTGGAATGCGCAAAAGCCTCTTATTCCCAGTGCCTTGCAATTGATTGAGTGTTTGCAACAAGCGGTCAATTTAAGGCAGCGTGAATTCGAATAAGCTTATTTTTAAGGGTGACGGGTCGCCTTTAGTCTCAGAGATCTGCTGCGGCTGATAGACTTGAACACCACGTGAGAGTTTGAACATTAGTCTTGCTGCAAGGACTTTAAAACCGTTGAGGCCTGAAGCTCTGGGCTCAAGAGTTGCGCAAAATCGAGCACAAACTGACGCAAATAGCTCCCACGCCTGAAAGCAACCCGTGTCAAATTTTTCCCAAAAAGATCCCACGCGGGTTTGATGACCAGGTCTTGGTCGAACTGCGGCTGGATGGCCATCTCAGCAACGATACCCACCCCCATACCAATACGCACATAGGTTTTAATCACGTCCGAGTCAATGGCCTCGAGTGCAATATTGGGCACCAAGTGGTGTTTGGTAAAGGCTGAGTCAATGCGCTGTCTTCCAGTGAAGGTCGGGTGATAAGTCACCAATGGGTAGGTGCTCAATTGCTTTAAGGTAATGGGTTTTTTTTGTACGCTCAATGGGTGCTCGGGCGGTAAGACCAAGACGTGTTGCCAGTGGTAGCAGGGCAATGTCACGAGTTCATCAAAATCGGTTAAAGACTCAGTGGCAATGGCGATATCGGCCAACTCTTCGATCACCATTTTTGCGGCTTGTTGTGGGGTCCCTTGGTGAAGGCTGATGTTGACATTTGGGTAAGCTTGGCGCAGTTGAGTCAGCACGGGCGGTAAGACGTAGCGAGCTTGGGTGTGGGTGGTGGCAATACTTAGGGTGCCCGAGTCTTGGGCGCTGAATTCTTGTCCAATTTTCTTTAAATTGTTGAGCTCAGCCAAAATTAAATCAATGCTCTTGATCACTTTGTTGCCTGCAGGGGTGATGCGCTTGAGTCGTTTGCCGTGCCTGGCAAAAATCTCTATCCCTAGCTCTGCCTCAAGCTCCAAGATCGCTTTGGACACACCCGGTTGGGAGGTGTGCAATGCCTGGGCTGCTAGGGTCAAATTGAGGTTGTTTTTAACCGCCTCATGGACAAATTTAAATTGGTGCAGGTTCATAATTTTATATTATATAGATTGAACACATTAGATTGATGAGTTGTATCGCAAATCTTCCTATGAATAAGACTGATGTGTCAATATGCTCAATGAGTTTTTAAGCGTTTAAGAGTTGGTTTTCCTTCCTCGTTGGCCTAAATATGAAGGTTTCACAGGACTCAGTCGTTTGTAGGCGATGAAAATGTTCCTCTCAAACATGTCCTCTATTGAGCGCAATTGCCTACAATGCTTTCATTGAATAGACGGCCAACCACTCCATGCTGATAAAAGCGACACGCTCAACTTCCATCATCCTTTGCACGATCAACGCCAAGTACATCCACGCTTCTTTGGGGTTGCGTTATTTGATGGCCAATATGGAGCGTCATGGCAATGAGTCTTTGGCGCAGCAGACTCAATTGATTGAATTCACCCTGGCCAAGAAAATACCGACCATGGTGGAGGAGCTCTTGGAGTGTCTGGGGCCCAACACCAATGGAGAGGCACAAATCATTGGTTTTGGGGTCTACATCTGGAATGTGACCCAGACAACACAACTGGTCAGAGAGCTCAAAATCCGCCGGCCTGAACTCAAAGTGATTCTTGGAGGACCCGAGGTCAGCCATGAGCCCGAGACTCAGGAGATCGTAAGACTGGCAGATTATGTGATTTCGGGCTGGGGGGATGTGAGTTTTCCCAAGTTGTGCCGGGCTTTGATTGAGGGCCCCAGGCCCTTACAAAAAATGATCATGGGCGAGCAACCGGCCTTGACAGAGATTGAGCTCCCTTACCAAGAGTACAGCGACGAAGATTTGGCGCATCGGGTGCTCTATGTCGAGGCTTCCAGGGGGTGTCCCTTCAAATGTGAGTTTTGTTTAAGCTCTCTCGATAAAACCGCGTGGGCCTTTGAATTGAGTGCCTTTTTGGAGCAGTTGAAAGGGTTGTATGAACGAGGAGCTAGAAATTTTAAATTTGTCGACCGCACATTCAATTTGAAAATTGAAGCATCGGTTCAAATCCTACAGTTCTTTCTTGATCGCCTCCAGGAGTCGAATTCGGAGTCTTTGTTTGTTCATTTTGAGGTGATTCCAGATAATTTGCCTGATCGTCTTAAAGCTTTAATCGCCCAATTTCCAAGCGGTGTCTTGCAGTTCGAGGTCGGCATTCAAACTTTCAATGTAGAGGTTCAAGAGCGCATCTCACGACGTCAAGACAACGTGAAAACAGAGGCCAATTTGCGCTGGTTACTCTCTTCATCCAATGCCCACTTGCACACCGATTTGATCTTTGGTCTGCCAGGGGAGACTTTGGAGAGTTTTGCGCTGGGTTTTGATCGACTATTTGGACTTGGACCCCAAGAAATTCAGTTGGGGGTTTTAAAGCGCCTTCGGGGTACGCCCTTGTCGCGTCACACCCAGGCTCATGGCATGGTCTACGATCAAGATCCTCCCTACACCGTCCAACAAACCAATGCGATTGATGCTCTTACGATGCAACGATTCACCCGCATGGCCAAATTCTGGGAGTTGGTGGCCAATTCAGGTCGCTTCAAAAATACACTGACCCTGATATTGGAGCCTTGTTCCCCACATTTTTCTGTTTTTTGGTCGTTCATGGATTTCTCAGACGCTTTGTGGAGTCGTTTTGGGCAGTCTTTCGGCCTGTCTCCTGAAGAGTTGTTGGACGCCGCCTTTGATTACTTGAGCGAAAAGAGAGGCTTGTCCAAAGAGCTCGCCTTGGAGCGGGTACTGCAAGATTATTTGGCCAGTGGAGCCCATGCACGACCTCAATGTTTGGCTCAAGCGCAATTACCCATGGGCGGCAGTCGAAAGGCGAGGGCCAAGCTTGCGAGTGAAAAACTAGAAGGCCGGTCTTTGCGTGAGCGGCAAGATCGACACCAGCAACTCAAATTAACGCATTGATGGGCTTGCTCGCGAGAGCCTTTTTCGCACTTAGGCATGACTCGTCATTTTTCAAGTCTAGGTCCGCGATGATAAAATGACGAGATGATCAACTCGGCTATCTTTAGACTTGCAAAATTAGCAATCCCGTTGCTGATGGCGCTTTCTTTTGTGGTGCCAAGTTTGACACAGCTGATGGGGTCTAAGGCCTCACACCAAGCGCTTCTTGAAGTATGTACTGATCAGGGCATTCAGTGGGTCAAGGTGAGTGCGGATTTAGAGAGTAGGACTGACTTAGCAATTGCCTCACTTCAATCCTCAAAAGTGGGGAGTAGCACACCCCAGCAACAGGCCCCCCAGTCTCACCAAACGCTTGACCACTGTCCGCTTTGTCAGTTGCAGGCCTTGTCCTCTTGGTCTGTGCAGGAGTTGCCCCACGTTGCTCCCAACGTTTATTCCGATTCAATTGCACTTGAGCAGCCCCAGGTCCACACCACGCCTTGGGTCTGGGCCTATTCTCCAGCTCGTGCCCCCCCCAATTGCCCAGACATCTTATTGCCAACTTAAGGCAAACAAAGCCCTCAAGCGTAGCGTCTACGCTTGAGAAATATTGATGTTTGGGCTTGATGATTTTTTCATCAAGCCTATGGGGTTGATCCATGAAATCTTTTAATTCACGAGTTCTTTTATTGGGCCGAGTCTCGCTCTGTGCCTTGTATATTTTGATGTCTGGAAGTGGACACGCAGTCGAGTCTGAAGAATCCACCTCTGAGGCAATGGCCTTTAAGCCCGTCACCATTTCAGCCAGTAGAAACCAAACGCTCTTGGCGGACATGCCTGTCCACACCAGTGTGATCAGCTCAGAGGAAATTGCAAAGTCGCCTTTTCAGTCTTTGGATGAGTTGCTCAAAACCATTCCAGGGTTCAATTTCTCTGGGGCACCTTCTTATTTGAGTGATCCCACGGGCACTCAGACCAAAATTCGAGGTCTTGGGAACGCTAAAGTGTTGGTGTTGGTTGACGGCATTCCCATGCTCGATCCGTTTTATCTCACCACACAATGGTTCCGAGTGCCCTTGTCCAATATTGATCGGGTAGAAATTATTCGTGGCGGATCCTCAAGTTTGTGGGGCAGCATGGCCGTGGGGGGAGTGGTGAACGTCATCACCAAAGCACCCAAAGGGAATGAAGGCAATGAAGGCAATGAAGGCAACATGTCTTTAAGCTACGGCTCCTTTAACACCTCCAACCTGTCCATCGACAAGAGTGTTGAGGTGTCAGATGCATTTCGTTTAAATATGGGGGCCACACAACTCCAAACCCATGGCTACCAAGTCACGCCTTCGCAGTACTTGTACATGTATCCTGGTAAATTGCCCTCCACAGACACCAGTGATAGTTATCAGTTATCGGCTTACCTGTCGCCATCCAATGATGTCAAAGGGTTTTTCAAACTCAATTACTTTACCCAAAACCAAGACCTCTATGGTGCCTTTGGTCAAAATCTTCAAAAGACCCCTAACTTGAGTGCAGGACTGACCAACACGCTGGGCGAGGGTGAGAGTGTGGAGAGCAAACTGTGGATGCAAAATGTTGCGTTCAATAAAACCAATGGATCGGGTTGTTATTTGGTGAGTGCCTCTTCGTGTCTTAATGGTGGCTCATCAACACCCCCAAGCCTCACCCAAGCGAGTGCTCCCAGTGTGAACTATTTCAGCCAATATGGTGCCCAAGCCTATCAAGAGCGAGGAGTCTCAAGCGTTTACTCCAAAGCCTTGAACTCAGTGGTCCATGATGTGCAATTGGGGGCAGACTTGCGTGAACTCTCGGTTCAAGACATAGAGCAGTACTATGGTGCCCCCACATCCACTAGTCCACAAAATTTAACCGGTACGGCTTACGGCCAAGGCACTCAGACGTTCACCGGTGCCTTTGTTCAAACCAAGTTCACCCCCTCAGAGTCCGCCTGGATCACGTTGAGTGCACGTGTAGACCATTGGGCCAATACCCAGCGCAGTTACAGTTTATCTACTCCTGCTCATGGTTTGTCGCCCGGGAGTGGAGCCGCAGCGGATAGCAGTAAAACGCAATTCAATCCCTCATTGGGCTTACATTTTGATGTTTCAGAGTCCTCGTCTTTGCGGGCTGCCGTCTACAAGGCCTTCAGGGCGCCGGGTCTTAACAATCAAACTCGCAGTTATGGCACCTCCATTGCCAACCCAAATTTAATGCCTGAGACGGTGACAGGTTGGGAAATTGGAATGGACCAAAAGACGTCCAATAGCTTCTTTAGCGCCACCTATTTCTTGAACAATATCACCAACATGATTGCGACCTCCACCTATACGCTGGCCAATCCGCTTCCGCAACCTGTGATCAATTTGTGCAGCTCAGCTCCATTGGGGAGTACACCCAATTTGAGCAATTGCGGCAGTTCTGTGAGTTTTTACTCCAATGATCAAAATGGACGCTCCAGTGGGGTGGAGTTGAGCGAAAAATGGAGGGTTAAAAATAATCTCACCCTTGATGCCAGTTATGCGCTCACACAAAGTGTACTGACCTCGACTTGGAACGGGGTCACCACCCCGACCAATACCCAACTGGTCGGAATTCCACAAAACACAGCCTCACTGGCTGCGACTTGGTATCCTGAGAGTCAATGGAGACTGTATGCCCAAATGGGTTACATTGGCGCTTTGTCTTATTACCAAAGCAGCAGCACCAATGCAATTCAGGGTGCTAACGTGGTTTACAACGCAAGTGTTTCTTATAAAGCGAATGCATTCACCGATGTTTTTATGAATGCGGTCAATCTCTTTAATCGACAGTACCAAGACGGGTCCTACACGGCCTCAGCACCGCAGACTCAAACACTCTCACCCCCCAGAATGATTAGTGTGGGCTTGAAGCACCGTTTCTAGTTCAAACCCTCGGCCCAATTGCTTATTCACGATCCCCTCGGACTTAAGCCTTTGGGCTGACGATTCATTTAAAAACTCTACTCCTTATGAAACTACTCAATGCTGTTCAATACCTTTTGTGCTTAGGGCTTGGGGTTATGGCACCACTTTTTGCTGAGGAGTTGCCCGCCCCAAGTTCTATGCCCATGGGTCATGCGCATGAGCATACACAGTCTTGTCAAACGCAAGAGCTCAGGTGTGCCAATGCGGCAACGCCCGCATTGCTCCCCAACGGCAGCCTACTCCTGACTTGGACGGCAGGCGGTGCGGTGAATTTTGCTAAATCAAACGATGGGGGCAAGACCTTTGAGCCGACGGTCACGATTGCTCAACACCAAGCGTCACTGGACACGGGAGGCGATGCCAGGCCCCAGATTGTTGCTGACGCTCAGGGTCATGTCATGATTGCGTATGGCTACTTTAAAGACAGTCACTGGAATGCCAAAGTGAACTATGCAGTGTCCTCAGACTTTGGAGCTCATTTCTCCCCCTCTCACGAACTCATTGATCATGGCGAGAGCGAGCGTTTTCCGGTGTTGGGCTTAAAGCACGGCGGGGTGGTTGCTGTGGCATGGATTGACAAACGCGTGGTGGCACAACAAAAGAAAGCAGGTAAGGTGGTCTTGGGGGGTTCAATCGCTTATACGCAAACAGCGGATTGGGGAAAAACTTTTGCCAAAGAAGTGATCGTGAGCCCCCAAAGCTGTGAGTGTTGTCGCATTGGTCTGGGGATTAACCTCCAAGACCAGTCGGTACTTGCTTACCGCGCTATATTCGATGGCTCGGTTAGGGATCATGCGGTTCAAATGATCAATGATCAACTTAAAGCCAGTCCACTTGACCGAGTGTCGAATGATCACTGGAAAACCGATGTCTGCCCTCACCAAGGCCCATCAATTGCAATCTCTGACTCAGGTGCCTTGCATGTGACTTGGTTCACGCAAGGAGACAATCGAAGAGGACTTTATTACGCCCACACGGTTAATTCAGGGGGGAGTTTCTCTGAGCCGATGAAGATTGGTCATGAGGGGGGCAATCCCAGCCGAGCGTATGTCGCCAGTAGTCGCGATACGCTTTGGATGGTTTGGAAAGAGTTCGATGGCGTCAGTTCCACCCTTTGGCTGATGCACTCCAAGGACCAAGGGGAGAGCTGGTCACCGATGGAGGCTTTGATGAGCACCCAAGGGTATTCAGACCATCCTTTGCTCGTTGAGGGACCCGATCAGATCTACGTCTCTTGGTTGACCCGACAAGACGGCTATCAGTTAAGGGCCTTGGGTCGCTGAATTAATGCAGTCATAGAAAGCAAGTTTAAGAGTTTAGTTAAGACTCAGCTTAAAAGCCCAACGAAGAGCCAATAAACGATTTTCTAGTGCTCACAAAAGATCGGGTCAGGGTTTGGTCAGGGTTAGATCAAGGTTTGGCGAGTGGATTGATACATTCACCACGGCCTAATTTTTTAAAGCACGAGCAAGGTACGCTGTAGGACTTCATCGTCCCTTTTTGAACGCCAGGGATACTGGCGATGCGTGAGTTGCCCGCTGGGACAAAAAGCTTCGGTGTGAAGCCTTTTGCGATGTGGCCCCCGTCATTGAGCTCTACCTGAGCGCCAGCGCATTGAATGGGACCGGACAGATCATTTCGAATTTCAAAGAGAAGTGTTTTGTCGTTGTCATTGGACCATCCGGCTTTTTGTTGGATCCGTTTCATTTCGTCCGCACTTAAAGGTACATCCTCATTGTCATTGTGGCTGGCAAATGGATTCCATGCCAGCGCGAATGCGTTGAAGAAAAAGATGGCCACAAAGAAAGTGAGTTTGCCCATGGTCAATATGGAGTCTAATTTTTTGAAAAATTCGTGACCTTTAGCGACATAATAAGTAAGCGTTATTGACTCAGTTCAATGCCAATTGCGCGAGGAAGTCCACCACCTCTGGCATCTCGCCGGCGGAGGGCAAGACTTTGATTTGCAACTGTGGGTGGAGCGTTTTGACCTCTTCAACCATCAGTGGCAGATCTTGCCTAGCGTGTTTACCGACTCCCAAAAAAAGTGGAAATAACTTGATCTCTCGAGCCCCTTGGGAGACCAACGAGGCAACACACGTTTTTAGATCAGGTTCGTTGAGCTCAAGATAGGCGATGCCCACCAATTGGGAGGGGTCCTTGTCTTGAATTCGTTGAGCGATGGACTCAATGGGCACGCGCCACAAGGGGTCTCGTGAACCATGGGCAAATAAAACAATGGCTTTCAAATCAATCGGTCTCCATGGATGGTGCCTGCGCACAAGAGGGGAATTTCTCACGTCAAGTTTCCCTTTGAGAGGGGCAGGCATGCGAAAACCTCGATGGGTAGCTTATCTCAACTTTGCAATGGGCTCACTCCAATGGGGATATGGGGAGCAAATCGCTAGGGGCAATGAGTCGATATGCCTGAATTTTAACGGCTCATCTCCAAAAGATCCGGCAAAAAGGTCACCAACGTGGGCACGCAGGACAAAATCAGCGAACCGATGAAAAAAGCGAGTGCGGGTGTTAACACCGAGCGGACCACCTCATGGATGGGCTTATTAAAGACAGCGGCTGCGAAATAGATGTTCATGCCTGCAGGAGGACATAGAAAGCCAATTTCTAAATTTGCCAAGAAGATAATCCCGAAATGCAGTGGATCGACCCCGTAGCTCATGGCCAAGGGTAGTAGCAAAGGCACCAAGACAATGAGAGCCGCATAAATTTCCATCAAAGCGCCACAAATGAGTAAAAAGACATTCAAGGCCAGTAAAAACCAATACTTGTTGTGGGTGATACTTTGAAACTGCTCGATGGCTTGGTCTGGAATACCTTGATCGATCAAGTAGTTGGTGAGCCCCAACGCCAAGCCCATGATGAGCATCACGCCGCCGATCAGTTGGGCGGTTTGTGTGAGCGAGGCCCAAAATGCTTTCAAGTCAATTTCGCGCTGGAATAGGAGCTGGACAGTGGCCGCATAGAGCGCGGTGATGGCAGCACTCTCGGT
>DAISKH010000049.1:10917-19844 GCA_036821105.1 Limnohabitans sp. | reverse complement strand
GCATGCCATGCAAGCGCTCTCCCAGCTGAGCTATACCCCCAAAAGGCATCAAGAGCGAGATTATAACCCGATTTTCATGCTTTGGACAATGCTTTTAAAACATCTTCTTTTCTAAACAGTGACAAGACAGCGTCAAGAGACGGAGTTTGAGCAGTCCCGAGCAAAAGAACCCTGACAGGCATGGCCAATTGTGGCATTTTAAGTCCCGTTTTTGAGAGGACTTCTTTCAGATCTGCTGCCAAATGGACAGTATCCCACTCGGACTCAGGTCTAGCAGACAAAACTTGAACCAATTGGGCAATGGCCTCTTTGGCCGCAGTCGTTAGGTGTTTCTCTAACTCTTCACTGGGGGGAACCGCTGGCTGATAAAAACCTTGGGCCCATTGGGCCAAAGCCACCAAAGTGTCACACCGGTCTTTAAAGAGTTGGCAGATAGCGGGCAACCGAGCATCGGGTGTCACGCCCAACTTCACCAAGAAGGGGGTCACTAGCTTGGCCAAGTCATCGCTGGCAAGCATTTTCATGTGTTGTTGGTTAACCCATTTAAGCTTTGCTTCATCAAATTGGGCTGCGCTACGTCCCAGGTGATCCAAGTCAAACCAAGACAAGAACTGTTCGACACTGAAAATCTCATCATCTCCATGACTCCACCCTAGCCTAGAGAGGTAATTGATCATGGCTTGTGGCAAGTACCCCTCGGCCTCGTATTGAGTCACGGCTTTTGCACCATTTCTCTTGCTGAGCTTTTCACCTTGCTCGTTGAGAACGGTTGGCAAGTGGGCATAGACGGGGGGCTCTGCACCCAGGGCCTTAAAGATATTGATTTGCCTTGGCGTGTTGTTGACATGATCATCGCCCCGAATCACATGGGTGATATTCATGTCTATGTCGTCCACCACTACACAGAAGTTGTAGGTGGGGGTACCGTCTGGGCGAGCAATCACCAAGTCATCAAGCTCCGCGTTTGAAATCTCAATGGTGCCCTTGACTTTGTCGTCCCAACGCACCACGCCCCCCAAAGGGTTTTTAAAGCGAAGCACAGGCTTGACGCCCTCTGGCACAGGGGGCAACACCTTTCCTGCCTCTGGCCGCCAGGTGCCGTCATAGCGAGGCTTTTGCTTGGCCGCTAATTGAGCTTCACGCAACTCATCGAGTGCTTGCACGCTCATGTAGCATGGATAAACACAATCCTTTTCGATCAACTGGGCCAAAACCTCGCGGTACCGGTCCATGCGCTGCATTTGATAAAAGGGCCCCTCATCGGGCTCAAGACCGAGCCAGCTCATGCCTTGCAAAATCACATCCACCGCCGCCTGACTGGAGCGCTCAAGATCGGTGTCTTCAATGCGCAAGATGAATTGTCCGCCTTTGGAGCGAGCATAGGCCCAAGGATAAAGCGCCGAGCGAATATTGCCCAAGTGAATAAAGCCCGTCGGAGACGGGGCAAAGCGGGTTCGAACAGCAGTCATTTAAATTCCAATCAATTAAGGCAACGTATCCAAACCACGGGATAAATCCGCCTTCAGATCATCCAAGTGCTCAAGTCCCACAGCCAAACGAATCAGGTGCTGACGGATACCGGCTTGTTGGCGCTGCGCCTCACTCAGTCGACCATGCGAGGTGCTGGCAGGCTGGGTGATGATGGTTTTGACATCCCCCAAATTGGCTGTCACGGACAACACTTGACACTGATCGATCACATGGAATGCATTTTTTCGTCCTTCCTCTGGGGTGTCACCATGAACATCAAATGACAACACAGCGCCGCCCAAGCCTTTTTGCTGGCGCATGGCCAAGTCGTGCTGAGGGTGACTGGGCAAAGCGGGGTAATAGACGCGGGCCACCTTGGGGTGCGCTTCAAGCCAAGAGGCCATCGCGAGAGCTTGCTCTGACTGCGCTTTCATACGAATGCCCAGTGTCTCCATGCCCTTTAAAACCACCCATGCGTTGAAGGCCGAGAGTGACATCCCTGCACTTCTCATGACAGGGATAAAGCAGTCTTTGACCAATGCCTGGGAGGCGCAGATAGCACCTGCGACCACACGGCCTTGGCCATCCAAGTATTTGGTGCCTGAGTGGATCACGATATCAGCACCGAAATCAATCGGGCGCTGTAGCACGGGTGTACAAAAGCAGTTGTCCACTGCGAGCAAGGCTCCGCCTTGGTGGGCGATATCTGCCAAGACTTGGATGTCACAAACCTCGGTGAGTGGGTTGGTGGGGGTTTCAGCGAACAACAGCTTTGTGTTGGGCCTCATCGCATCTCGCCACTCCTGGGGATCGGTTTGAGAGACAAAGGTGGAGAGCACACCAAATTTGCCAAACTCACTGGCCAATAGTTTGATGGTGGAGCCAAACACAGAGCGAGAACAAATCACATGGTCCCCACTCTTTAAAAGCCCCATGCACAGCAACAACACAGCCGCCATTCCGCTAGAGGTGGCAATACAAGCCTCAGAGCCCTCCAACGCGGCCAAGCGCTTTTCCATACTGGCCACGGTTGGATTGGTGAAACGAGAATAAATGAAGCCGTCCTCTAAACCTGAAAACCGCCTTGCAGCGGTCTCACTGTCGGGCTGAGTAAAGCTGGAGGTGAGGTACAAGGATTCGGAGTTTTCTCCGTACTGTGACTTATCCACCGCTTCTCTAACCGCCAACGTGTCAATGTGCAGGCCTTTGGGCAAGGGTTTGTAGCTCATGGTGATCCTTTATTCGAGGGCTGGGTTGGGCAAGGCCAGTCGAGAGTTGTCTTCTTGGGCTTCATCGGCTTGGGGCCTCAGAGCGTGAATCTTGAGAATTTCTTCTGAGGACACATCCCCCGTCACATAGACACCATCAAAGCATGAAGCATCAAATCCTTGCAACGGCATGGAGCCCTGGCTTTGTGCTGCCAAAATGGCGCTCTTCATGGATGCCACGTCTTGATAGATCAACGCATCGCAGCCAATGATCTCTCTGACTTCCTCAACCGTTTTATCATAGGCCACCAACTCGGCTCCCGTGGGCATATCGATACCGTAGACATTGGGATAACGAACAGGAGGGGCCGCACTGGCGAGGTAAACTTTTTTAGCACCCGCATCGCGCGCCATCATGACGATTTCTCTAGACGTGGTTCCGCGAACGATGGAGTCGTCGACCAATAAAACATTGCGGCCTTTGAACTCACTTTGGATCACGTTCAGTTTTTGTCGAACGGATCTTTTGCGCACGCCTTGACCCGGCATGATGAAGGTGCGCCCCACATACCGATTTTTAACAAAGCCTTCGCGGTAAGGCAACCCCAAGAGGTGTGCCAATTGGGTGGCACTGGGCCTGCTGGACTCAGGAATGGGGATCACGACATCAATGTCTTGTGGAGGCACGGTGGAGATCACTCGTTTGGCCAATGATTCGCCCAAGTTAAGCCTGGCTTGGTAGACTGAAATACCGTCCAAAGTCGAGTCAGGTCTTGCCAAATAGACATATTCAAAAATACACGGGCTCAATTGGGCTTTGGGGGCACATTGCTCAGTGTGCATCTGCCCTTGACTTTCGATATAAAGAGCCTCACCGGGTTGAATGTCTCGAACAAAACGGTGACCCGTGCCCTCAAGCGCCACCGATTCACTGGCCACCATCACCGCACCATTGGCGTCTACCCCAAAGCACAGAGGCCGGATACCAAATGGATCGCGAAAGGCGAGTAAGCCGTGTCCTGCAATCATGGCCACGACTGCATAGGATCCTTTGACCCGCTCATGGACTTGACGAACCGCTTGAAAAATATCTTGTGGGCCCAGCGGTAAACCTCGAGTGGTTTTCTCCAACTCATGCGCCAAGACGTTGAGCAAGACTTCCGAGTCGCTCTCGGTGTTGATGTGTCGATGGTCGGTCAAGAACATCTCTGACTTTAATGCATGGGCATTGGTCAAATTGCCGTTATGCACCAGCACTAGCCCAAAGGGTGCATTCACATAAAAGGGCTGCGCTTCCTCCTCACTGTAGGCATTCCCTGCGGTTGGATACCTCACCTGCCCCAAGCCCATGGGACCCGGCAGAGCCCGCATATTGCGGGTTCTAAAAACATCACGCACCATCCCTTTGGCTTTGTGCATGAAAAATTTCTTATCCAGTTGGGTCACGATTCCTGCCGCATCTTGACCACGATGCTGCAAGAGCAGTAGCGCATCATAAATGAGCTGATTAACGGGCTGAGTACTTACAACGCCTACGATTCCACACATATTAATTCACATACTTTCCATATTCAAGGGGAAGCAAAGGCTTGAGTTGAGTCATTAACTCAACCAAGACATTTGCACCGATGGATTCGCGCCACAAATCGATTTGTTTAAGTGGAGTGAGGTTGACCACAATGGTGAGGCAAAGGCACACAATGGTGGTTTTGACAATCGAGAACAAACCTCCCAAGAGTCGATCAACCACGCCCAAACCCGCCCAATCAATCAAACGATGAATCAGTCTGGCAATCAAGCCCACCGCCACCAATGTGAGTAGGAGCACCAACACAAAACCCACCACGTATTTCAGTGCAGGACCTGCGCCTTGCATGGGCAAGTAGCTACTCAACAGCTGGGCATACCGAGGAGCCAGCACAAAACCCACAATCCATCCCACCAACGCCATCAACTCCAGAACCAAACCTCGCCAAAAACCATGGATCAATGCCAACGCATAAAGAGCCAACAGTATCCAGTCTAGCGTTGTCATGAAAGGTCAGGGCAATTTGATGACATTGGCTTGAAGATTGAGTCCCTTCACCTTGGAGGCCCATTTGTTGGCTTCGTCCTTACTGGCGTAGGGCCCAATTCGCACGCGAGTTCTCTTCACGTCCTTTACAACGATGGTAGAGGTGTAGGTGTGCATACCTGCTTTTTCCAGTTTATCGCGGACCTCTTTGAGCTTAGCGTCATCACTAAAGGCGCCTACTTGAACCACAAAGCGAGAGCTGGAGTCAGAGGCCGCTTTATTGTTGTCTTTGTTGCCGTCTTTGTTGCTCTCTTTATTTGAATCCTTACTCTGTGAGTTGCTCGACAAATTCGTGGCACTGGAGGGGGTTGAGGACTTAATCGGATCAGACTTGTTAGGCTCAGGCTTGTTTGGCTCAGACTTGGCTGGTTCAGACTTGGTCGGTATTTGTACTTTGGAGTCAGCCTTGCTCTCTGCCTTGCTATCGGTTTTATCCGATGTTGCGCTTGGCTTTTGTGCAGGAGCAAGTGAAGATGAATTTGAAGCTGAAGTTGCCGCTGAGGTTGCAAAAACTGAGGTTGGGACAATCACCTCTTTGGCCGACAAACCCTCCTTGGCACCCAGTGACTGAGGGTTGGTGACGGCAGGCTTCGCGCCATCACCTTTGTGATCAGACTTGGGGTCACTTGACTCTGATGCTGTTTGCGTAGGCTCTGGGGTCAAATCCGACGACTTATGAGATCCGCCATTGTGTGTTGCCTCTGACTTCAAGGGCCTAGGGGGGGTGCTGGGCAGAGTTTTGGCTTTATCAGGAATATCAATGGCCATATCCAGTGGGAGTGGCCTGGGTTGGGTATCAAAGACCAAGGGAAACCCAATGACAGCCAAAACCACCAACACTGCAGAGCCCATCAATCTGTGTTTGACGCGCTTTCTCAAAGATTCCATGCTTTGAGCGGCTGAATCCGTGTGATCTTGGTCTTTTTGACCGGGGAAGCGGAATTTAAAGAAAGCCATACCCTTAAGCGTTCAAATGGGGCGCATCCCGCCGAGGAATGCCCTTGGCCAAAATGGCGCCCACCGTATAAAAGGACCCAAACACAATGATTCTATCAGCGGGGCTCGATTGTGCCAAAGCAGCTTGCAGGGCCAACTGAGGGTCTTCAAACAATAGAGCCTTTTGCTTGGATGCGTGCGGCGTTTGTAGCCACATTTCATGCAGTGCTTGAGCGCTGGCTGCGCGAGAGGTGGGCAGATCGCAAAAATACCAATCGTCAACCAATACCCCAATGCGGCGCAAAATGGCACCAATGTCTTTGTCTTGCATTGCCCCAAAAACCGCATGCGTTCGAGGGAAAAAACCCATCGCATCCAAATTCTCGGTGAGCGCTGCAACAGCATGGGGATTGTGAGCAACGTCCAGCACCAATTGAGGTTGACCGGGGAAAATCTGAAACCTACCCGGCAACTCCACCATGGCCAAGCCGTTGCGAACAGCCTGGGCGGTGACTGGAATTTGTGCACGCAAACTCGTGAGAGCCGCCAACACCCCACTCGCATTGAGCAACTGATTGGCCCCACGCAGTGCAGGATAAGCCAGTCCACTGTAAGCACTCCCCCTGCCGCGCCAAGCCCATTGCTGGGGGTCGCCAGCAAAGTTGAAATCTTTGCCCAATTGCCAAACATCCGCCCCAATCTTTTGGGCATGATCGAGCACACTTTTGGGCGGTAACGGATCACTGATCACGACCGGTCGGTTGGAACGCATGATCCCGGCTTTCTCCCTTCCAATGCTCTCTCGGTCTGGGCCTAGGTAGTCCATGTGATCGAGGTCTACACTGGTGATCACAGCGCAGTCCGCATCCACCACGTTCACCGCATCGAGTCGGCCACCCAAACCCACCTCCAAGATCACCACATCAAGACGAGCACGCGACAAAATCCACAAAATGGCCAGCGTACTGAACTCAAAATACGTGAGAGTGGTTGAACCCAAATGACGTTGCACCTCCTCAAACGCCTCAACCAGCAAGTCCTCACTCACCGATTCCTCTTGGAGTCGACAGCGCTCTTGGAAATGAACCAAATGAGGAGAGGTGTAGAGCCCCACTTTATAGCCCGCCTGAGACAAAATCGCCTCCAGCATGGCGCACGTTGAGCCTTTACCGTTGGTGCCCGCCACAGTGATCACGGGTACATCAAAGGCCAAAGCCATACTCTGGGCTACATGGCGAACACGCTCGAGACCCATATCAATGGTCACAGGATGCAAATTTTCAATATGGCTGAGCCACTCTGACAAGGTCATGATTGGTGTAGGGGTTGATTAAACGAAGTACTTCTATGGAAACTGTAAAAGCAAGGGTTGGGCGTTGCCCTCAGATGAAAGAGCCTGGCCTAAAAAGCCCAATGAGCCCAACGAGCCCAATAAGCCAGCTCTCTCCCGCTCTTTAATCATGCACCGAACCCAGCACGACCGTGGCTTGTGTAGACAATACCCCTCCATTGCCATGGGCGAGAGCGAGCTCACAAGAAGGAATTTGCCGCTCTCCACACTCACCCCGAACTTGCCGGACGGCCTCGATCAGCAATAAGAGGCCATACATTCCTGGGTGGCAGTAGGACAAGCCCCCACCGTTTGTGTTGACCGGCAAGGACCCGTTAGGGGCGATGGCACCACTGGCAACGAAGGGACCGCCCTCGCCTTTTTTACAAAACCCAAGATCCTCTAAAAACAAAATGGTGTTAATGGTAAATGCATCGTAGAGCATGGCCAAATCGAAGTCTTGAACCTTGACGCCCGCCATGGCCATGGCAGCCGCGCCCGTGATCTTGGCACCCGTCGTGGTGAGCTCAGGCATATTGGAGATGGACAAGTGGGAGAGCTCCTGGGCAAAGCCCAACACATAGACGGGGGGCTTATGGAGATCTCTTGCTCGATCAGCACGGGTGAGGACCAGGGCACCTCCCCCGTCGGTCACCAAACAACAGTCCCTGAGTGTCAAGGGGGAGCTGACCATGCGGGCCGATAGCGCTTGCTCCAGGCTCAAGGGCTCCTTCTCCCAGGCCACAGGATTCATCAGTGCCCACTGCCTAGCGGCAACGGCCACACTGGCCAAGTGCTCCCGAGTGGTGCCAAACTCATGCATGTGCCTAGCCGCGGCCATCGCATAGGCAGAAATCGGTAAGACCGGCTGATAGGGCGTCTCATACGGATTGAACTCGCGTGGACTTGCTGCTGCTCGGCTCACCGAACGCTGGGTACTGCCATAGGCAATCAAGGCCACGTCGCACTGACCGCTTTGCAAAGCTGCACAGGCATGGGCCATGTGCGTCATGAATGATGACCCTCCCATTTGGGTCCCATCGTGAATGCGTGGATGAAGCCCCAAATACTCACACAACGCAGTGGTGGCAAATCGAATCTGACTGGTCGCGCAGTAGACCGCATCCACATCCCTCAAAGTCAAACCGGCATCGGCCAAGGCTCTAAGGCTCGCTTGCGCCATCAAATCCACAGGCGTTGTCCCGGGCGGGCATAACCCAAGGTCAGACTCTGCTGCGCCAACCACTGCCACAGCAGCACGGTCAAAGAGAGGTTTTTTCAAAGCATTGGCATCAATCATGTGCGACTCCCGAGTCCGTTGAACCACTTGAATCATTTGAATCCATCGGCACAAAAACGGGCAATGGCTCAGCGGGATTGGTGAAGTCCATCTTAAGCTTGACTCTGAGTCCAATCTTCACCTGATGGGCTAGCAAACCGTCGACTCGGCTCATCATGCGAAAGCCTTCATCGAGGTCAATCAATGAAACGTTGTAGGAGGCACGGTCCTTGGCAAAAATTTCGGTGCACGAATACACCGTACCCAGTCCTTTGGAGACCTTCCAGTGCAACTCTTCCCCGCTTTGAGGAGCACAAACACGGGGATAAAACACCACCTGTCCTTGGTCGGTGACTTGATAGGCGAGTTGGCCTTTTAGGCAATGGTCTTTAAAGATTTGTCCTGGAGAAGAAGTAGAGGTGTGTTTCATCTTGTGTGATCAATGAGGCTCTTAAGTAGAGTTGGGGCCGTGGTCAGGATCAATTTGCTACTCAAGGCGTCTCCCTAGCCCGTTAGGCTGACTGAGCCACGCCGACAAAGTAAGGGTCAAGTATAAATTGAGATCGATGAGCCTTTCTCAATTCGAATGCCCCTGCCCTACACCTTTGCCTACACCTTTGCCTACACCTT
>DAISKH010000049.1:0-10817 GCA_036821105.1 Limnohabitans sp. | reverse complement strand
TCTCAATTCGAATGCCCCTGCCCTACACCTTTGCCTACACCTTTGCCTACACCTTCGCCAACTCCTGCAACGGTCTACATTTGCGTGTTCCAACTTTCAAGCACTTAGGGAGAGTGAGCATGGCCTTATGCTTTGAAGGACTCTAAAATGAAGAAAGCACAGTCTATGGCCCATGGCTCATGGACACACACCTTTTAATTTTCTGCAGGGGTTCACCCACCCAACGCCGACCTAGCCTACTCACTTAGACCAACATGTCCATCACTTCGCCCTCACAGCAAACACTGATCCCCCCCATGGAGGTCTTGGGTCGTTACCGTAGCCATGATTTCACGTTGAGCGACGCCTTAAAGAGTCGCACCCAAGATCTTAAGAAGCAGACCTTCATCTGGTTTGAGGCGAAGGAGACCACATGGTCCAACTTTTCTTTGCAAGTCAACGAGCTAAGCGCTTGGCTACTGAGCCACCACATTGCCCCCCAAGACCGAGTGGGAATCATGGCTCGAAACCACCAAGCGCATGTTTTACTGCTTTTTGCATTGGCTCAAATTAGGGCAGTGATGGTGCCCATCAACCCCGAGTTCGGGGTGGAGGAAACACGCTACGTGTTGGACCACGCTCAACCTCGATTGGTCTTGGTGGATGAGCACTCGAGTGAGAGTTTTATAAAAGCCAGAGATTGCATGCACTCCTCCGAGCGGCCTTTGGCATGGTCCATCGAGACACAAAGTGCGTCGGCTTTTTCTCAACAGTTGCCCCCCTTTTACCCAGCTGTTCAGTCCTACCTAGCCTCCTTATCGCCGAAGGTTTTAGAGGAACAACATGAGCGAGTTCAACGCCTTCAAGCGCAAACCTTGGGTGAAGACACGTGTTTGATTATCTACACCTCAGGCACCACTGGTTTTCCCAAAGGAGTGATGCACAGCCAGCGCAGCTTCTTACTTGGGGGGGAGGCCTTTGTCGAGCGCATGTATCTTCAACACGACGACCGATTGATGATTGTGCTGCCGTTCTTTCACATGAATGCCTTGTTTTATTCTGTGGCCGGTGGCTTGGCTGCAGGGGCTTCAATTGCCATCATGCCTAGGTTTTCAGCGTCTTCGTTTTGGCATCAAGCAGTTCAAAGTAATTCCAGCATCGTCAACTTGATCGATGCAGCTTGTCAAATTCTAAAAAAACGACCTCGGCAAGAATATTTACCAGAACACCGATTGAGAGCGGCTTATGGCGTGCGACACACGGCTTGGCCCACTTTTCAAGAAGAATTCCACATCCCTCACTTGGTGAGTGGTTACGGCATGACGGAAATCCCGGGGGTGACATGCAGTCCGTTCACGGGTCTTCAAAAACCAGGCACGATGGGGCCTGTGGGCAAACACCCTGATCCCAATCGAGAGTGGGCCTCGTGCCGTGTGGTCAACGAAAAAGGGGTTGATCTAGGGTCCCATGAGGTCGGAGAATTGTGGGTCAAAACCCCCATCATCATGCAGGGCTATTTTAGAGACCCGGAGCAAACGCAAAAGCAATTTGACAATGGCTGGTTCAAGACTGGCGACTTGGTGAGCTTTGATGAGGATGGCTACTTCACTTTTGTGTCACGCAAAAATGACATCATCCGTCGTCGAGGTGAAAACATCTCTGGCGCAGAGCTAGACCGCGTGATCAGCGCTCACCCCAGCGTTTTGGACGTGGCAGTGATTGCCGTACCCGCTGAGCTGGGTGAAGACGACATCATGGCTGTGGTGGTGGCCAAGCCCGATGAGCAGCTCAGTGCCCAAGACGTGGCCCAGTGGTGCCGAGAGCGACTGGCCTCGACCAAAGTGCCTCGATATGTGGTTTTTGTTGAAAAAATACCCTACACACCCACACACAAGGTTGCCAAATCAGTTCTCAGAAACGACAAGTCCTTGCTCAGTCTTGCCACTGACTTGGGATAATTTATTTCACCTCACCACGTTGGAGTCCCCATGGGTCAAAAAAACAGCACCACCGTCTACGGCATCCCCAATTGTCAGTCAGTCAAAAAAGCCAGAGTTTGGCTCGAAGAGCATGCAGTGCCCTACGAATTTCATGACTTCAAAAAGTCAGGCGTACCAATCGCACGACTCAAGGCCTGGGTCAAATTTTTTGGCTGGGAGAGCGTCCTGAACCGAAAAGGCACCACTTGGCGCTTACTCAGTGATGAGGAGAGAGCTCGGGTCACCAATGCCACTTCGGCCATTGAGGCTATGGCGGCGTCACCTTCCTTGATTAAACGCCCTGTAATTGAATTTCCTCATGAGCAAATGACCTTGGGCGTCAACCCAGAGGCTTGGTCAAGCGTTAAAGATTAACACCCTCAGATTTGCTTTCGCTCAACCGCTTTTTGGCCAAGCCGTCTCATAGAGTTGATAGAGTTGACAGACTGTCCAAGAGGCCAAGGCGGTGCGTATTCACAATGATTTACATAATTAAAACTTGATTTTCACGCGTGAGTCCTAAAATAATCGCAGATGTAATCAATCGGAGACCTTAGTCATGACACGTTCATCCTTCTTACTGATCCCCTTGGGGCTTGTGATCTTAAGCCTTGGCCAATTGAAAGCCCAGGCCCAAGAGATGGGCCGGGTCTTGTCTTCGACCCCCGTGGTGCAACAATTCTCGATTCCCAAACGAGTTTGTAGCGACGAGCAAGTGGTGACGGCTGGCGAGAAATCAGGCGCTGGTGCGGCCATGGGTGCAATTGCAGGTGGCGCGATTGGTAACTCTGTGGGACGCGGAGATGGTCGTGCTGCGGCCACCATGCTCGGTCTTTTTGGGGGCGCAATTTTGGGTGACAAAATTGAAGGAAACCCCAACCCCCAAGTGCGCAACGTTCAGCGCTGCACTCAACAAATGGTTTATGAGAGCCGCATCACTAGCTACAACGTGGTTTATGAGTATGCTGGCAAGCAATATAGCGCCAACATGCCCACCAACCCAGGCCCTATGGTTCAGTTGCAAATCACCCCGATTGCACCACCCACGTCCTATGTCGCAAGCACTCCCAGTGTCTATCCGGCCACACCCAACCCTTACGCCAATGGCTCAATGCCTCCACCTCCCCCGCAAAGTGGAGCGGGTGCAGCGTCCTATGGTGTTCCACCTGCCAACTCTGCCCCACAGGCCTACCCCACTCCCCCCGGAGCTTTGAGCGCCCCGGTGCAAGTGAACCATTGAGATCACGGCATTGCACTTAAGTGAAGATACACAGTTCGTACATGAACGCCTCCTGGATGCCAAGCATTCGATTGTTAATCGATTGTTTCTGGCTTGAAGATAAAGATTGCACCCGTACATTCGGTCTTTGATCTGGCTTTAACCTAAGCGTTACAACTTGTAACGCTCAAAAGAAACCCCTGGCTATCTCTAACATATCCTTGGTGAACGCTCCTGTCTTGTTGAGTGATCATCGAAACTACAGGGTGGCACAAATGATGCCGTTATAGGTGGGGGTGTTCATCCCATTGCTTTGAATAAGAGAGCTGACCTGGCTCAACCAGGCTAATCTTGACTTGCCTTCATCCCCAACAGGTCCTTGCCATGGCGAAAGCAAGAACCCAATCCGTGCCCATCGGCCCTATAGCCCCAAGCGGGGCACAATCCGTTAAAATCCATCGATTCACGAAAATGAAACGTGCGGTGTGACTTTTACTGAAGGTTTTGCCCAAGGTTTTAACACTGGCTTTATCTGCACTTACCTCCAACCCTTGGGGCTAAGGTAAGGTGATACACACTCACATGAGCCTCACAAAATCCTTCGTCAAGTCCCCAATCTTGGTCCCGTTACCGATCCCAAAACTTATCTCAATCTCAATTCCACATTGTCATGACTAAAACTGCAGCCAAAAAACCCATCTCCGAACAAGGCCCCAAACGCGTTGTGCTGGCTTACTCGGGTGGACTCGACACCTCCATTATTTTGAAGTGGCTTCAAGACGCATACCAGTGTGAAGTGGTGACCTTCACCGCTGACATTGGTCAGGGCGAGGAAATTGAACCGGCCAGGGCCAAAGCCATCAAAATGGGCATCGACCCCAAAAACATCTTCATCGAAGATTTGCGCGAGGAGTTTGTGCGTGACTTTGTGTTCCCCATGTTCAGGGCCAACGCGCTTTATGAAGGCGAGTACTTGCTCGGTACCTCCATTGCACGCCCTTTGATTGCCAAGCGATTGGTGGAGATCGCACAAAAAACCCACGCCGATGCCATCAGTCACGGGGCTACTGGTAAAGGCAATGACCAAGTTCGATTTGAATTGGGCGCCTACGCATTGATGCCCAATGTCAAAGTGATCGCTCCTTGGCGTGAGTGGGATTTGTTGTCACGAGAAAAACTCTTGGCCTATGCAGACCAACACGGTATTCCAGTTGACTTCAAGAAAAGAAAGGGCGGCGCGCCCTACTCCATGGATGCCAATTTGCTGCACATCAGCTATGAAGGCGGCATTTTGGAGGATCCTAACTTTGCTCCCGAAGAGAGCATGTGGCGCCTCACCCGAAGTCCAGAAAAAGCGCCTAACAAACCACAAATCATCGAGCTCGAATTCGTCAAAGGCGATGTGGTGGCGATTGACGGCGTTGCCTTAACCCCAGCCCAAGTGCTCACGCAACTCAATGTGATCGGTGGCAAGCACGGTATTGGTCGCTTGGATAAGGTGGAGAACCGCTATGTGGGCATGAAAAGCCGTGGTTGCTACGAGACCCCTGGCGGGACCATTTTGCTAAGCGCTCACCGCGCCATCGAATCCATCACTCTGGACCGCGAAGTATTGGCCCTCAAGGACGACTTGATGCCACGCTACGCTAGACTGGTCTACAACGGCTACTGGTTCAGCCCCGAGAGAGAACTTCTCCAAGGCTTGATCGACGCCTCCCAAGCCACGGTGAATGGTCTTGTACGCTTAAAGCTCTACAAAGGCACCATCATGTGTGTGGGCCGTGAAAGCGAGACAGACAGTCTCTTTGACACCCGCATCTCCACCTTTGACGACGATGGCGGCGCTTACAACCAAGCCGATGCAGGGGGCTTCATTAAGCTCAATGCACTGAGAATGCGCATCGCAGGAAACTTGAAGGCCGCTCGGGCCCAGCACTCGAAAAAGCCCGCCTCCCAGGCTTCCAAGACCAAGTCAAAAGCAACTTCAAAAGCAACTCCAAAAACTGCTCCAAAGTCGCCAACCAAAGCGCTCAAAAAGACCAGCAAATAAGCACCTCTTAATGAACTAGACCGAGCCCCTGTCCTCAAACCGGGACTCGTTCATCCCTATCCCCCACAACCTTTGAAACGATGAAGTGAACCGCCATGAGCACAACACCCACTTTGAACAACGTGAACTTGAACCCCAAGGCCAATGTGTATTTTGATGGACGCTGCATCTCGCACTCCTTCACCGCAGCCGACGGTAGCCAAAAGAGTGCTGGCGTGGTGTTGCCCGCCAGCTTGACCTTCAACACGGGCGCTGCGGAGATCATGGAGTGCGTGGCGGGCTCTTGCCAATACCGACTCAAGGGCGAGGAGCAATGGTCAACTGCAAGCGCTGGGGTGAGCTTTCACATCCCCGCCAACTCAAGCTTTGATATCCAAGTCCAAGAGGTGTTTCACTACATTTGTCACTACGCTTAAAGCGCTAGAAACTCTCTGGGGCAAAAGCATTCACACTCTCGCCCCCAAACACAATACTCTGAGCCAGACCTGGTAGTTGAGTCAGGATGTGTTCAGCATAAAAGTGAGCTGTTGCGACCTTGCCTTGGTGGAACTCCAGATCTTGTGCTGCGTCAATCTCACGCTTGGCCGCGATCATTGACTTGGCCATTTGCCAGCCCGCCATGAGTTGAGCCGTGAGCAACAAAAATGGCACCCCAGCGGCAAACACTTCTAAGGGCTCAGACTGGTAGTGTTCAAGCACAAACGCCAAGGCCTCCTCATAAGCCTCACGCGCTTGGGTGAGCCTTTTGTGTAAGGACTGCGCTTGGGGTATTTGAAGGCCCAACAACACGTCCATTGTCCCCTTCATCTGAGCCAACAACTCCTTGGCCACTTGGCCTCGGTCTTTGAACGTCTTTCTCCCCAAGAGATCATTGGCTTGAATGGCCGTGGTGCCTTCATAGATGGTCAATATTTTGGCATCTCTGTAGTATTGCGCTACACCAGTCTCCTCCATGAAGCCCATGCCCCCATGGACCTGGACCGCCCAAGAGCTCACCCATTGACTCATCTCCGTGCTGTAGCCTTTGACCAAGGGCACCATGAATTCGTAGATGCGTTGCTCTTGGAGTCGAACCGATTCATCGGGATGGTGATGGGCCAAATCATACGAGCGCGCTGCAGCACAACTCAAGGCGCGGGCACTCTGAACATGTGCTCGCATGGTCATGAGCATTCTCTTCACATCCGGGTGATTCACAATCGCAACTGGCCCTTGGACTGGTTGATCAACCGCTCTAGACTGAATGCGCTCGAGCGCGTAACCTCTTGCCGCCTGGTATGCCCTCTCGCCAAGCGCCACGCCTTGAACACCAACCCCAAACCTTGCCGCATTCATCATGACAAACATGTACTCTAGGCCTCGGTTGAGTTCCCCCACCAAGAGTCCTTGGGCGCCACCGTTTTCACCAAACTTCATGACCGCTGTGGGACTGGCTTTGATACCGAGTTTATGCTCGAGTTGCACACAGTGCACATCGTTGCGTTCGCCCAATTCACCGTTGTCGGTGAGTTTGAATTTGGGCACCAAAAATAAACTGATGCCTTTAACGCCCGCAGGGGCATCCTTCACCCGAGCAAGCACCATGTGAACGATGTTCTCGCTCATATCGTGCTCCCCATAGGTGATGAAGATCTTGGTGCCAAATAGCAAATAGTGACCATCACCTGCCTCTTGCGCACGGGTCTGGATCAGCGAAAGGTCTGAGCCGGCCTGGGGCTCGGTCAAATTCATCGTGCCACTCCACTTTCCACTCACCAAGTGCGGTAAAAAGCGCTCTTGCATTTGAGAAGAACCCGCCACTCTGAGGGCTTCGATGGCACCATCGGTGAGCAAGGGACATAGCGCAAAACTCAAGTTGGCTGAATTGAGCATCTCGGTACACGCCGCTGAGATACTTTTAGCAAAGCCTTGGCCACCGAAACGCTGAGGATGCTCCAAACCTTGCCAACCCGCCTCAATGTATTGAGCGTAAGCGTCCTTGAAGCCCGGGCTGGTGCGCACCACACCCGAGACTGGATCCAAGCTAGAGGGCGTTTGGTCCCCCGTCCAATTGAGCTCAGCTATTGCGTCTTGGTTAAAACGGGCAAACTCTTCCAAAACCGCTTGCGCCGTCTCTGCGCTACTGTCACTCAAATCGGGCAACTCACACAAAGACTCAATTTGAGCAATGTGCTTTAAGTTGAACATCATGTCTTTGACGGGGGCCCTATAGCTCATGTGTTTGTCTCCTCAATGATTTTGCGCGCAACTCCAGCGTCAGCCCGGGCCCCTTGGGCGCGGACTTGCAATGGAAAAAACCTCAAATCTCGGTTCAGGTGTTACAACTTGGAGACGAGTTCGGGTACCGCTTGAAATAAGTCTGCTTCCAGTGAAAAGTCAGCGACACTGAAGATCGGTGCCTCGGCATCTTTGTTGATGGCAACAATCACTTTGCTGTCTTTCATGCCGGCCAAATGTTGGATGGCCCCACTGATACCGCAAGCCACATAAAGCTCAGGCGCGACAATCTTGCCGGTTTGACCCACTTGCCAATCGTTGGGGGCGTAGCCTGCATCCACAGCGGCTCGACTGGCCCCCAACGCTGCACCGAGTTTGTCGGCCAAGGGAGTGAGGACTTCATTGAACTTTTCAGCGCTGCCCATGGCACGGCCACCTGAGACAATGATCTTGGCGCCTGCCAATTCAGGGCGATCACTCTTGGCAACCTCTTGCCTGACAAAACGGCTCAAGCCTTGGTCGGCGACGGCATCCACTTGTTTCACGGGCGCACCCGCACCGCCCGTTGGCGTTGCATCAAAGCCGGTGGTGCGAACAGTGATCACTTTGACCGTGTCACTGGACTGAACGGTAGAGACCGCATTGCCCGCATAGATTGAGCGCTCAAAGGTCTTATCGTCCACCACGTGGGAGATGTCTGAGATTTGGGCCACATCCAAGAGCGCTGCAACACGCGGCGCCACATTTTTACCTTGGGCACTCGAGGCAAAGAGCACATGGGTGTAGTCTCGGGCCAAGCTCAGCACTTGCTGCGCCACATTCTCGGCCAAACCGTGTGCCAAGCTCTCACCTTGAGCCAAGAGGACTTGTGAGACCCCCTGGATTTGAGCCGCCTCTTGGGCCACGGCCTCGCAGGCTTGGCCCATGACCAGGACGTGAACGGTGGGCGCGCACTGAAGCGCTGCGCTCACGGTGTTCAAAGTTGCTTGCTTTAAGGTATGGTTATCGTGCTCTGCTATCACCAATGCGTTCATGATGAGTGTTCCTATTGTCTTGTGAGATGGGGTGTATGAATCTGAATAAAAAGGGCAAATTGTGAAGTGACAAATGTGGGGTTAGTGAGTGAGATTAAAGTTGCGATTAACGTTCTGGTTAAAGTTGCGATTAAGTTGCGGTTAAATTGCGGTGTAACTGCGTTCACCAACAACTCTGCCACCTCACTGGATCACTTTGGCAACTGTTTTGAGCTGATTGATGAGCTCATCCACACTGGCCACTTTGATGCCGGACTTGCGAGTTGAGGGCTCCGTCACTTTGAGTGTGTGGAGTCGGGGCGTCACGTCAACGCCCAAGTCCTCGGGCTTTAAGACTTCAAGTGGCTTTTTCTTGGCCTTGACAATATTGGGCAAGGTGATGAAACGGGGCTCATTGAGCCTCAAATCGGTGGTCACAATGGCGGGCAATTGGAGAGAGAGCACCTCAGAGCCGCCGTCAATCTCACGGGTAACCTCGAGTCGGCCTTCTGACAATTCAACCTTGGAGGCAAAGGTGGCTTGTGGCATCGAGCCCAAAGCAGCGAGCATTTGACCTGTCTGGTTGCAGTCGTCATCAATGGCTTGTTTACCCAAGATCACCACATCAGGCTTTTCTTTGAGCACCAATGCATGGAGCAACTTGGCCACCGCCAGGGGCTGGAGCTCTTGGGTGGTCTCGACCAACACCGCACGATCAGCCCCAATGGCCAAAGCGGTCCTGAGCGTCTCGGTGCACTGCGTCACGCCGCACGATACGGCAACGATTTCAGTGGCCACACCGTTCTCTTTGAGCCTGACGGCCTCTTCCACCGCAATTTCATCAAAAGGATTCATGCTCATTTTGACGTTGGCCGTATCCACGCCCGTCTGATCTGACTTCACCCGAACTTTGACGTTGTAATCGACAACTCGCTTGACCGCGACCAAAACCTTCATGAGCCTGACTCCCTATGTTGATCAATTGAATGGGCACCGTACAACCCCCAAGGGCAACAAAGTGCTAATTCTCCTATTTTAGGCCATTCAACCTGCCCCCGACGTTGCTACTCAGCTTGCCCCTCAGCTTGCCCTCAAAAGAACCAAGACCCTTGTACTCCAGAGCCTAAAACTCACCCCCAAAGACCCAATTGAGCCCACCCGCGCCTAATTGCACTAGACTTGATATCCATGCTCACCCCTGAAGCCCTCCAATCGATCTCCCTCACCTTGCAACTCGCCAGCGTGAGCACAGTCACACTCTTGGCATTGGCGACACCACTGGCGTGGTGGTTAAGTCAAACCCCAAGCGCACTCAAACACCCCGTGGAGGCGCTTGTGACGCTGCCCTTGGTGCTCCCGCCCACGGTGCTTGGTTTTTACTTATTGCTGGCCTTGGGACCCCATGGCCCGATTGGTGAGTTCACCCAGGCCATGGGCTGGGGAACATTAGCCTTTAGTTTTGGGGGGTTGGTGTTGGGCTCAGTGCTTTATTCACTGCCCTTTGCCGTGCAACCGCTTTTGCAAGCCTTTGACCGTATGGGCCAACGCCCCATGGAGGTGGCTGCTACTTTGGGTGCAAGCCCTTGGGACGCATTTTGGAGTGTCGCTTGGCCACTGGCACGAGGGGGGTGGATGACGGCCATCATTTTGAGTTTCGCCCACACCTTGGGCGAGTTTGGCTTGGTGCTCATGATCGGTGGAAATATCCCAGGTCGCACCAACGTGATCTCCACTCAAATTTACGGTCACGTTCAGGCTCTCGAGTTCGGCAAGGCCCATGAATTGGCACTTGGGCTTTTGGTATTTTCCTTTGCAGCGCTTTGGGGCCTCAACCGCCTGCGCCGCTCAAGTGTTGGAGGCGCCTTATGAGTGATACGGGCAACCCTATAGAGTCCAACAAGAGCGCAGAGGAGTCCCTTCAAATCGCACTCAGTTTGGTGAGAGCGGACTTTAAGCTCAACATCAACCTAAGCCTCCCCTTGCAAGGCATCAGCGTGCTTTTTGGGCCCTCGGGCTCAGGTAAAACCAGTCTTTTGAGGTGCGTGGCGGGGCTTGAGCCTGGGGGCGTTGGGCGCGTGGTATTGGGTCAAAGCGTGATGCATGACAGCTCAGAGGGCATCCATTGGCCAAGCCATCAAAGGCCACTGGGCTATGTGTTCCAAGAGGCCTCTTTGTTTGAGCACTTGGATGTGATGGGCAATTTGAAATTTGGCCTAAAGCCCCAGCGACTTCGTCAAAAGACCATTCACAGTGAAGCACAACATCGCACGCTCTCACCTCTTGACGCGCTAGACCAAGCCATTGAGATCTTGGGTCTCTCGAATTTATTGGACCGCAAGACACACCAACTCTCTGGGGGT
>DAISKH010000048.1:0-19861 GCA_036821105.1 Limnohabitans sp. | reverse complement strand
TTGACCCCAAAAAAACAATCGAGTTGATCAGCTCATTTCAGTTTATGCACTGACTTAGGCACCATGCTCTTAAGGCGAGCTTGGCCAATACTCAAATCTAGTATGAGATAACACCGCCCCGAGATCGGGTATTTTTTCTTTGATCGTCTCTTGATGCCTTTGCAGATCATCGCATTGCTTTTCAATGCTAGGATACAAGCGATCTTAGAAAGCAATGATGAACTCCTCACAGCGGCAACTTTACTGCCAGCGGCAATGGGCTATCTCCAAGCGCTCTTTAGAAAATGAATTTGATATTGCTTTTGAAAAAGTGCATGTTAAGCGTCAAGTAGAAAACTTATTTTTTGCCTACGTACAAGATCATCTCTTTAGCAACGAGGCATGCATATCGCTTTATTACAGATTATTCTTTTTTTCTACGCTTTTATTGATACAAATTTTAGAAAATGAGGGTATCGATATCAGCGAACTTCAACTATATGAACTAAAACCCGTTTACCTTTCATCTTTGAGTTGGGCCAACAAATCAATCGATCAAGCTCGATTGGAAAGTGTTTTGGGGAATGTGAATGTGGCTTTGGAGCTTCTCATTCATGATTTCATCGATCAACCTAAGAACTAGCGCGAAGATTCTTCATTTTTGATGGATCCCTAGCGAAATCACTAGAAATTAAAACTGCTCAAGTGTTTAGAATGAATCTGAACAGCTGCTTGCATTTCAGCTACACATTCGCTCAAAGACCTTCCCAAGTACCCATGATCCCCAATCTCAATCCAGTCCTTAGCACTCTAACTTTGAGTGCAGGCGTCAATTTTCTTTTGCGTTTCTGTGCTCTTTATGTGCTAACTTTCTGGTTACCTTTGACTTGGGCAGATTACCCAGATCATCCGATCCGATTAATCGTGCCCTTCGCTCCCGCAGGTGCTGTTGATGGGATTGCTCGCCTCTTCTCTATAGAGTACAGCAAAAGCCTCGGTCAACCTGTGGTCATTGAGAACAAGCCTGGTTCAGGCGGTGCAATTGGTATGCTCGCAGCAGGGAATGCACCTGCAGACGGATACACCCTCCTATTGGGCAATATAGCAACCGCTGCAGCTCCTGCGCTATACCCAAAATCTGGCGCCAATGCAAAGCTCTTTGAAGGGGTCACTCTCATTGGTCGATCGGCTTATGTTTTGGTGGTCAAACAAGATTTTTCTGCGAAAAACATCGCAGAGTTGATCAATTTAGTGAGACTGAATCCGGGTAAGTACAACTATTCGTCAGCTGGATCAGGCTCGGCTATTCACCTTGCAGCAGAGTCCTTCAAGAATCGAGCCATGGTGGACATTGTTCATGTTCCCTACAAAGGTGCTGGCCCCGCACTCAACGCTTTAATGGCTGGAGATGTAGAGATGATGTTTGGCTCTATTTCTGAGATGCGCCCCCAAATTCTCTCTAAACGTATTCGGCCCTTGGCACTGACCTCCACGGCCCGAAATAGCTCTATGCCCGATGTGCCGACCCTTAATGAATCAGGATTGAAAGACTTCGAAGTCGCGGGTTGGTATGGTGTGTACACTCAAATTGGCACGCCAATTGACATCATGAAAAAACTTCAACTCGCAGCAGAGCAAACCATGCGTTCGGGCAACATGCTCGAGATGCTCAAGCACTACGACATGCAAGCAGCGTCTTTCAGCGGCAGAGAGGCCTCTGACTTACTGGAAGCCGAGACCAAACGCTGGACAGAGATCATTCGAAGAGCCAATATCATTGCAGAATAGGACGCCCCCATGAGCATGCACATCAAAACTGGGGATGAACCCAGCCTCACTCAACAATTCACTCAATTCATCGTAGACCAGCAGTTCAAAGATCTATCCCAAGAAGCAATCCATGCCGCCAAGCGCGGAGTTCTGGACTGGTTGGGTTGTGCCTTGGCTGCAAGTCATCACCCAACGGTAGAGCCTTTGATAGAGGTGTTACAAGAAAACGATTCCTCACCTCAAGCCACCGTCATGGGGCGTTCATTCAAGCTCTCGCACGTCGATGCTCCTCTCGTGAATGGTCAAATGGGCCATCTTCTAGACTTTGATGACACGCATATGGGAGGGGTTGTTTTACATGCGAGTTCTCCCACCCTGTCCGCTCTTTTTTCTGAATCTGAGCGTCAAAAGAGCTCAGGACAAGACTTTGTATTGGCCTACATCTGTGGGTTTGAGGCAGGAGTTCGAGTTGGACAAAGCTCCCCCAATCATCATGCACAAGGATGGCACTTGACCGGAACATTGGGACACTTTGCAGCGAGTGTAGCCGTTGGCAAACTCCTAAAACTCAACCCTCAACAATTAACTTACGCCATGGGCATTGCCGGCACACAAGCGAGTGGCATGCAACAAAACCGAGGGACTTCTTGCAAGTCCTTCCATGCAGGGCGTGCAGGATCCAATGGCCTACTCGCTGCTCGATTGGCCATGAAGGGTTTTAACAGTAGCGAAGAAATTATTGACGGCAAAAGAGGTTTTAGTCGAATCTATAGCCAACAATCTTTACCCGAAAAAATGACTCAAAACCTAGGGTCTTCTTGGGAGATAGAGAGAAATGGCTTCAAACCCTACGCCTGTGGCGTCGTCATTCATCCCGCCATTGACGCCATGATTGAATTCAAGAAATCAGGCCTCTGTGAAGTTGGACAAGTTCGCAAAATCGAAGTCTTCGTCAACCCGATCGTTCTCTCAATCACGGGAACCGTCTCACCGGTAACAGGCCTTCATTCAAAGTTCAGCATCTACCACAGCGTTGCAGTGGCATTGGTGGACGGGCGGGCTGGGATTGAACAATACACCGACCTCAAAGCCGCTGACCCATTGGTCACCAAAGTTCGAGACCTCATCACCATCACAAGTGATGAAACTCTAGGCCGAGACCAAGCGAGGGCCAACATCTTTTGGGATGGTGGGCATAGGGAGATCAACATTGAATGCGCATTGGGCACTGTACTGCACCCTTTGTCAGATATTGACTTACAAGAAAAGTTCATCGCGAACGCAAAAGCATGTCTATCAGAGGACAGAGCCAAACAGATCTGTAACCTAGTTTGGCAGCTCGATCAATTACCCAGCGTCCAGCCCATTTTGGACTTGTGCCAGGGCTAACATCATGACCTCAGACAAACATGCGGGCCAACAGCCCTCCCCCATGCCTGCATTGGCTTCCTACATCGCTCAAGCGATCAACCATGAGCTACCCCCAGAAGTCAGTGAGAAAGTGAAATTTCACTTGCTCGATACCTTGGCCGCCATGGTTTCTGGCACTCACTTGCCTGCGGGACGCTTCGCCACCACTTTTTTACTGGCTCAAGGCCTAAATTCAGGCCAAGCCACTGTCATTGGAACCCCCTATCGAAATACAGCCATCAATGCAGCCATGGCAAACGCCATGTTTGCCCATGCCGATGAAACCGATGACTCGCACGCCAAATCTCTCACCCACCCAGGATGTGCCATTGTGGCCAGCACATTGGCTGCAGGGGAGCTCTTTGCCAGGAGTGGTGTGCAAGTCATGCGAGCAATGGCGCTTGGCTATGACGTGTGTTGCCGTCTAACCCAATCGCTTGATCCCTATCAATTTCGAGCCGATGGCCACTCATCTCATACCTTTGGACCCAATTTCGGAGCGGCGGCGGCGGCAGGAACTTTGGCCGGCATCAACACGTTGCAAGCCCAGTATGTGATGTCATATGCCGCACAGCAAGCCTCTGGCATTTCTTGTTGGATGAGAGACAAAGACCACGTTGAAAAAGCCTTTGACTTTGGGGGGATGGCTGCTAGAAATGGAGTGACTGCCGCACACATGGTCTCCCTCGGATTCACGGGTGTTGAGGATGTGTTCTCAGGAGAACGGTGTTTTTATGATGCCTACGGCCGTGACCCTAAGCGCATGGCACTTGCTGAGGAGTTGGGGGAACGTTTTGAAATCTTAGATACCAGTATCAAGCGCTGGTCTGTGGGCTCCCCCATCCAAGCCCCGCTCGATAGCATGGATGCGCTCATTAAAGAAAACTCAATCGATTTGGCCTCCATTGAATCCATCAAGGTCAAAATTCCACACGAGTCATTGACCATAGTGAACAACCGAGAGATGCCCGAAATTTGTCTTCAACACATTTTGGCGCTGATGTTGGTGGATTCAAAAATGAGCTTTGTAGCGGCGCACGACAGATCCAGGATGCAGGACCCCAACGTATTAGAAATTCGCAAACTCATTGACTTGGAGGGTAGCGATGAGCTCTCCAAACACATGCCCACCCGACAAGGCATCGTTACGATCCATCTCAAAAATGGTACTGTGCTAGAGCATTACACCCAAGCCGTGAAGGGCACCCCGCCCAACCCTATGAACCGACTAGAGTTGCAAGAAAAATGCATTGATCTGATGGCCCCCATCATCGGCTTATCCCAGTCCAATGAGGTCTGTCAGCAAGTTTGGGGCCTTGAGCAACTCCATCACATTGCACCCTTGATGAAGGCACTGACAATCGAGGCTTAAATCCAGGCTTAAATCAAGGCGACGGGTTAAGAAAATCCACCTCACTAACTCATCTTCAAAAGATCAGTTGACTAGCCTACCGGGAGACCTTTGATCGATCATTTAATTAATTGATTGTTTGATTGATTCATTAATCGATCAATCGAACTAAAAAATCACGGAAACGAGATTCATCGAACACGGTATTGTCAAAACGAAAGAGATGAGGATGTTGTGGCGGCTCGACTCGACGTTTGGCGTACTCAGACCAATGCTCTAACTTCCAATCATCTCTAGTGTCACGCCTAAATTCAATTCGACGCCTGGCTTCAGACTCACTCAAATCAATCCAAGCGACACGTATATGAGTTGTTTCAGGTAAACCCAGTTGAGTGGGGTCAAAAAACATACCACTTTGTATCTCTTTACTAAAGGGTCCTACCAAAATCACGTTGACACCCAAGTCAATATTCTCACGAACAATATCAAAAAGTCCCAGGTACTCTTGGTCGCGAAGATTCTCTAAATAAAACGGGCTGTCTCTGTCGTTACCATCCCCAGTGCTCAAAGCCATGACTTTGGAGCTGTACCTGCCATATACCGTGTCCTTGTCCAAAAAACAGTACGACTCTTTCGTTTGTGCCATGATGGTGGCGATGGCTTTTTTGGCTAAAGTGGTTTTACCAGCGCCAGCGTGGCCTGCGAATAAGATTAAATGGGGTGTCATGGTAATTTGATGAATTGACTCAATTGATTAAAACGCATCTTTGACAAGAGTGTTTGATGACGCTTTCATCTTCACTTTGCATTTTTTTCTTAATCAGGCACGCGGATATATCTGATTTCATGGTGGTGGATGTGATCAATACCGACAAATTCGTTTTTACTTTCAATTTTGACTTCAAACGTGACAAACGGCAAATTTAACCTTGAAGGCGGGTGTCCATCAACCAATAAGTATGTTCTTTTGATGTTGGTTCCGTCATAAAGCCAAGTGCCAGTGTGTTCATGCTCTTCAGGCGGTGAATCGGGAGGTTTAATGCTCACATGCTCCACAAATTGGCCACTGCTCTGGAGGGTGAGGGTTTTGTCAATCAAGAGGTTTTCCTCAACATACCGTCTGGTCCAGGTGCCCCACAAATACTCCACCACCTGTTGCTCGTCTTTGATATCCACACCTCCCACCACCACGGAGTCTTCTTGAGGAGAGCAAGAAATCAAAAGCGATAGCATTCCTAGCCCAAAGGACCATTGAAAAACCCTCCAAACCCAAATTAACGTCAAGAGACCCTCTTTTTTTATGACCTCGAAGTCCAAGAGCAAAATAACCCTCTGCCCTCTGCCCTCAGCCTAGTAGAAACGATTGATCTACTCTTCAATCAAACCCTTGAGAACACTGATTGGCATATGTTTTTCTAAAAAATCTGCCAAATGATCAAAAACTTGGTCCAATGAAGAGTGTTCGTGTCCGAATAAACGGTGAATCACGTTGGCATTTTCAAATAACCCGTGTACATAAAGACCAAGGACATTGCCTGTGCTATTTTGCCAAGCTAGCCCCTCAATGATTTCATGGGTATCGTACTCGCTCTCAGTGAAGTCTTCACAATAAGTGGTGTTTCCGTGATGGATTTCAAACCCCTTGAACTGCAGGTATGACAATTCACTCCAAGCCCCTTTGACTTGGTTAAATTGAGGCTCACAAGATCTCACGGTTTTGGTCAATTCAAAGCGAGTCTTTAAGGAAAGTAAACCCAGACCCAAAGCCCCTCCATCAATGCCATGAGGATCTTCTAAAATTTGCCCCAACATTTGTAAACCACCACAAATACCCAACACCCTACCGCCTTGATGAGCGTGATCGATGACGGATTTCGCCAAACCTTGACGCCTCAACCACAAGAGATCGTTGCTGGTGAGCTTGGAGCCTGGAAGAATCATCCAGTCGGTCAATTTGATACCACGCAAATCCTCTAGGCTACGAGCCCACACCAAACGCACGCCTGGAATTCTTTGGAAAACCTCAAATTCATCCAAGTTGCTCATTTGGGGATAAGAGAGCACATAAACTGTTCGACTGAACTCTGAATGGGTGTGCTTGGAATCATCAAAGACACCATCCTCCTGAGGCAAACCATGCTCTCTCCACATAGGTAAAACTGCAACAGTCTCAATGCCTGTCAACTCCCTCAACTGCTCTGGCGCAGGAGCCAAGAGGAGTGGATCTCCTCGAAATTTATTCAACACAAAACCACGAATCAAAGCCCTATCGCTCTCCTCTAGCAGCGCCCAAGTGCCATACAAATGTGCAAATGCGCCTCCACGGTCGATGTCACAAATCATCAAGCACTGGGCTTGCGAGTGCCTTGCCACTCGCATATTGACAATATCATTGGCCATCAGATTAATCTCAGCAGGTGAACCTGCGCCCTCGATCACGATCACATCGAACTCTTGGCGAAGTGCGTCCAATGCGGCTGCAATGGTGGGCCAGACTTTTTCACTTCGTCCCCTCCAAGGGGTATGAGTTAACTCTTGATCGACTTGGCCCATCAATACAACTTGGCTATGGGTATCTCTTTCGGGCTTGAGGAGCACTGGGTTCATTCGGACATCGGGCTTTGCACAGGCTGCCAGTGCTTGGTAATATTGAGCGCTACCAATCTCGCCTTCTCGACCCAGAGCCTCTACGACACGGGCATTGTTGCTCATGTTTTGAGCTTTGAAAGGGGCAACCTTCAGGCCTTGGCGCGCATACCAACGGCACAAAGCTGTGGCAAGCCAGCTTTTACCAGCACCACTGGTCGTCCCCAGAACCATCACACATTTAGCCAACAATGAAGTGTCTTTCTTGACTTCGATGTCTCTTGGTGAGGAAATTTGAGTTCATGACCCTCATGCACTCAAGTGAACTTGGCATAATCAATCCTCAATCCCGCGTTGTGCTGGTACACCGGCTTCAAAGGCGTGCTTGATCATCTTCATCTCCGTGACCGTATCAGCCAACTCAATAATTTCAGAGGGACAATTACGACCGGTAATGACTACATGAACCTCTTTGGGACGCAGCTTTAATGTTTGCAACACATCATCCAACCCTTGCCAGCCAAAAATGAGTGGGTAGGTCATCTCATCGAGAACGACCATAAAGTATTTGCCACTCAAAATACTCTCCCGCGCTTTGAGCCACCCCTCTCGGGCGAGCTGGGCTGAACGCTCCAAATCTTGACTCTTCCAACTAAAACCGTCTCCAAGCCCTTCAATGGGGATACCCAGTTGCTCAAACACCCGATGCTCTCCAAAGCGAGCCGATGGCACTTTCATGAATTGATAGATTTTCACGGCCTTACCACGCCCATGGGCGCGCATGGCCAAGCCAAATGCAGCGGTACTCTTTCCTTTGCCATCGCCCGTATTGACAATAACAAGGCCTCGGCGCTCACCCGTGGAGGCTTCATAGGGCTTTTCTGTTGGGGGGGCTTTGATCTCCATCTCTATCCTTTAAATCTTGGGCAGGGCGATCCAACGCCCCGCTACCTGTTGAACCTGAATACGATTATCAAAAACGCTCTCGATTGCTTGATGCGTCACACGATCGTTCACTAAACCTTGATGCAATATCTTTCCTTGGTCCATGACCACCAATTCATCTGATAACAACGCCATCGAAACTTCATGCAATACACTGATCACGGTGCGGTTTTGCGAAACAAGCTCTTTGACCAAGTTTAACCAATCAACCTGATGAGGAGGATCCAAGTTGCTCAAAGGCTCATCCATCAAGACAATCTCAGACTGAACGGCCAACACTCTAGCCAGTAGAACTCGTTGGCGCTCTCCGCCTGACAACTCACCCAAGGCTCGCGTTCGCAAGTCCCACGCATGGGTCATTTCAAGCGCATGCTTCACGCATTGATGATCTTCCTGTGTCGGTGCTGAGAGCCAAGATCGATAAGGAATTCGTCCCAACATCGCCACATCATAAACACTCATGTCTTCACCGCCCGTTTCTTGCTGCCCCATCCACGCCAAATGTTGTGCTTTTTGAAACCGTGATTTTTGAGTGGCCTCAAAAGAAGGCAAGATGACTTGTCCTTGGTGTTCCAACAATCCAGCCAAGGCCTTGAGGAGTGTTGTCTTGCCAGAGCCATTAGGTCCCACAATACTGGTCCAAGCACCTTTCCTGATTTGCAGATTGATACCACTCAGGATCTCACTTTGCGCCAAAGCAACCGAAAGATTTTGAGTGCAAATGGCATTCATAACTCACCGCCTGCTCGAGAGAATTGTCTTTTTTGCATCAGCCACAATAAATAGCCCCCACCCAGCACTGCGGTCAATACACCGACGGGTAACTCTCTGGGTGCGATTAAGCACCGGGCTAATATATCGGCCACGCCCAGCAAAGCAGCCCCCATCCAACTCGAGAGAAACAATAAGTGTGCATGCGTGACTTTGACCATTGATCGAACCAAATGAGGAGATACAAGACCCACAAAACCGATCAACCCTGTTTGAGCAACCGACAAACCCACGGCCAGCGCTAAGACAACAATGAGCAAAGCTCGCATAGGACTGATATTGAATCCCAAACTGATCGCGGTGGACTCACCCAAAGACAAACCATCTAGAAATAGTCCCAAAGCAATAGAAATCGATACACAAATGAGCCACCCCATGAACATCAGCCCTACTGAGTTCCAGCCAATATAGCTTGTGCTCCCCAACATGAAAATTTGCATGGACTGCAGGACCTCAGGCTCAAGGAGGAGCGTGAGCGAACACAGTGCTCCCAACAAAACACCCACCACAATCCCGCACAATAAGAGCCTTAGAGTGTGTTGAAATCCACGCGCAAGTGCCAGCGTCAAAAGCACCGCAGCCGTGGCTCCAATGAATGCCGCTCCAGTCAAACCCAAACGCGTAAGCCAATCACTAGAGCCAGGAGAGATGCGAAAAGCCACCAACGCCAGGGCTACTCCTAGCGTGGCACCCGAGGCGCTTCCCAGTAAGTAAGGATCGGCCAAGGGGTTTTTAAAGAGTCCTTGAGCCAATGCACCCGACAAGCCCAGTAAGCCCCCACAGCAAAGCGCACCCAAGGTTCTGGGAAGTCGAATATCCAAGACAATGGAGGCGAGGATAGGATCACTTTGAACAAAGCCAAACTTAAAAAATCCTGCACTCCCCACTGACACCCCCCAAAAAAGTACCCCCAAGCAAAGGGCGAGTAAAAGGAAGAATAACTTTATGGCTGAATGCTGGGCTTGGGTATCTGAGCTCACCTCATCACTCCCTTTGCCAAGATGCAACGAGCGAGAATACCCGCTGATTGGCCCATGCGAGGCCCAGGTCTAGCGACGATATCCTCCTCATTTTTTGAGATCACACAAATTCGCTGATTTTTGATCGCATTGATACTCCCCCAACCAGGTCGGTTTGGTAAGGCAATGGCCTCCTGGCTGGAGATGAAAATGATCTGGGGATTGGCCTTCACAATGAACTCGGGATTGACCAATGGGAAAGCGCCTAGGGAAGAAGGAATGATATTGCTCTCACCCAGTCTAGCCAGGAGTTCTCCTATAAATGAGGACTCGCTCGCCGCGTAAGGGCCGCGACTTACTTCAAAATAAACCTTTAAGCCCTTGAGTTTTGCCGGAATCGAGTTTGCCGCTTGGTTGATTTCTGAATCGATGGTACGCCACAATTTTCCCCCATCCTCTACACCCAACAAGGTTGCCAAAGTTTGAATCACTCGTTGAACATCGGCTTGATTCTTAGGCTCGAGCACCAAGACCTTGACCCCCAAAGACTGTAACCTCTCGACAGCCCTGGGTGCATGGGACATTACAACAGCATCGGGCTTCAAAAGCAAAATAGCTTCGATATTTGGATCCAAACCACTGCCCAAAGTAGCCAAGGGCGCCAAGGACACGGGAAAGTTTGAATTGCGGTCAACACCGACTAGGCGATCACAGGCATTAAGAGCACAGACCATCTCTGATAAGGACGGCAATAAACTGATGACGTGCGCAGCAGGTGCTGGAAACTCCAACACAACTCCTCGGTCATCTCTCACCTCTATGGCAAAGAGCAAACCTGAGGACCACAAGCCCAAGCAACACAATATCAACTTCTTCATGATTCAAGACAAGCTCAATTGAGCCAACACTTGAGTGTTGGTTCTTTTAAAAGAATCATGAACTTCGGGGCACAAAAGTTTCTCAACCACAACGTCCAACCCGCGGTTAAGCACTGGATCACATCCTTGCATGAAAACCCTCGTTCATGAATTCCACCTGTTGAAGCCGGTATCCGGGCTAATGGGTTCAGAATTTAACCTTCCCAAGTCAAAATGACTCAGTGGCATTTGAAATTCCTAGTTTTCCTAATGAAAACTTCCCACTTACCGTTGCGGGGACAGCATGGTCACTTGATGAAGTTCCAATTTCCCGTTTAACTGCCATTGAAGAAGATCATTGGCGAGCACTGTCAACGACTTGACTCTATCACATAGATCTCACAATAGATCACTATAGGGAAAATATCCAAGATAATTTCATCTGATAATTGTCTTTTATCAGCCGAAAACGGCGCATGTTGATGTTTAGAGTAAGTCTTCAGTCTTGTAAGGGTGTCAGCCCCAAAAGACGGACCCTAACGGTTTTGCCTTTGATTCGACCTTCTGACAAACGCTTGACAGCTTCTCGAGCAATGTCTGCGCTCACAGCAACATAGGTTGAAAATTCATTGACATTGATCTTGCCTATTTGCTCCTTTTGGAACCCCGCCTCCCCAGTCATGGCTCCAAGCACATCACCTGCTCGAATTTTTTCCTTTCGCCCTCCCACGATTTGAAGCGTGGCCATGGGTGCGGGAAGGGGTCGAGATGAATGAGCACTGGATTTGAGCTGACTCAATTCAACCCAAGTAGATTCTCTGGCCTGGAGTAGCTCAATTTTTCCAACAAACCCCATCTCGTCCATCTCCACCAAAGTCAGGGCCAAGCCCTTGGCACCCGCACGGCCCGTTCGACCAATGCGGTGGAGATGCACCTCTGGGTCAGGACTCACATCGACATTGATGACAGCGGCCAACTCAGACACATCCAAACCTCGGGCAGCCACATCTGTGGCTACCAAAATATTACAACTGCGATTGGCAAATTGGATCATCACTTGGTCGCGCTCCCTTTGTTCCAACTCACCAAACAAGGCCATGGCACTAAAGCCCAAGGCTTGCAGGTAAGTCACGAGCTGGCGACATTGTTGCTTGGTGTTACAAAAAACCAATGCATTGGTGGGTTGGTAGTGTTCGAGTAATTTTGCACAGGCCGCGAAACGCTCGGGATCAGTGACTTGAAAGTAGAGTTGCTCAACCACACCCAATTCGAGTTGTACCTGGACCTTAACGGTTTTAGGATTTCTTAAAAACTGGGCAGCCAACTGTTCAATGCCTTGCGGGTAGGTGGCTGAGAACATCAAGGTCTGACGATTGACTCCACACTGTTGAACCACTTTTTTAATGTCATCCATGAAGCCCATATCCAGCATTCGATCTGCTTCGTCCAACACCAGTGTTTGAACTGCACCCAAGTGCAAGTTGCCCTTGTCTATATGATCGAGTATTCTTCCTGGGGTTCCCACCACAACGTGAGCGCCATGCATTAAGCTGTTGATTTGCGCGCGAAGTGCAACGCCACCACACAAGGTGATCACTTTGATGTTATCAATAGCCCTGGCGAATCGACGAATTTCCTGCGTTACTTGATCGGCCAATTCTCGTGTTGGACAAAGAACCAAGGCTTGAACGTTCAATCGAGGGGCCTCTAGCTTTTGAACCAGGGGCAATGCAAAAGCCAACGTTTTACCGCTTCCTGTGCTGGCTTGTGCGATCAGATCGTCGCCCTTTAAGGTGAGCGGCAGACTCAAAGCCTGAATTGGGGTCATATGGGTCAAGCCCAATTGATTCAAATTATTGAGAAACTCAGCCGGTAGGCCCAGACTCTCAAATCCCAGTGCTTCATTGTTTTTAGTGGTATCCATGGAGTGCATTATCGTCTTGTCTGAATTAAAGTCCAAGATGCAACTCTTAATTTGGATCCATGATGCAAACCGAGGCATTGAAGTAAGGTGTTTTTTTCAAAGCTCGTAGGTTTAAATTTCCCCCATCTAAGGAAACTCACCCATCTGCACCCAATTTCTATTGAATATCCTCCACCCTCATTCTTTGATCACCATGAACTTCAAAACAACTAAATGTTATCTTGCTTTAATGATCATGACCTTGGGCCTGATATCCCATGTTGTCTTTGCCCAAGGCATCCTGGGTGAATGGTCCAACGTTCAAACTCCCGCACCACCTGCCTTAGAGGACATCACCATTGAGCCCAATCACACCGCACTTTTAGTGCTTGATGTGACGACACACACTTGCAACATGGAGGTGAGGCCTCGTTGTGTGGCCATGCTGCCCAAAGTGAAGCAATTGATAACGAAAGCACGGGCCAAGGGTCTATTCACAGTCTACGCTCTGGGGCTTTTACCAACCCCTGGAATGCCCTCTGATATTTGGCCAGAGGCAGCAATGCTCGGGGGAGAGCCCTATGTCAGATCGGGACCCGACAAATTTCTCAACACTGATCTTGAAAAAATTCTCAAAGACAAGGGTATTCAAACGGTGATTGTGACCGGTACCGCCTCTCATGGCGCGGTGCTATACACCGTTGGTGGCTCTGTTTTCCGAGGCTTAAAGGTCATTGTCCCCGTTGATGCGGTCTCGGCTGAGAGTACCTACGCAGAACAGTACACCCTTTGGCACTTCAAGAATGCCCCTCGAATGGCAGCCAATGTCAAGCTCACCAGTGTGGATCAACTGCATTGATCCCTTGGGATAAGCGTTTAGGAGAACCATCCCCAACATAGGGGATAGCTCCAGCCCCAAAACCTTAACAAACAATCAATTTTTGTAGGATTGGGCTTTCAGAACCATAGCTTAGATCCAAGCGAACAAACTTGAGTACACTCGTCACTCTGTTTAGTCTGGACTGGAAATGGAATACCCATGCACCAAAATAGTGCAACTTCAGGTACTCTATTTGCTCTTACAGTTGTATATCAAAAACACGACCCACAAGGATCCACAACAATGAACTCCATTAGAAATAAACTCATCTTAGTAAGCGCCATGGCATTGGGCCTCTTCACTTTGAGTGCTCAGGGTCAAAATGCGTTGGATAACATTCAAAAATCCAAACTTATTAAGATTGCAATCCCAACGGATTTTCCTCCCTATGGTTTTGTGGGCACTGACTTGCAACCCAAGGGTTTGGATATTGACATGGCCAACTTGATCGGTGCCAAATTAGGTGCAAAAGTCGAACTCCTCCCAGTCACTAGTGCCAATCGGATTCCATATCTTCAAACTAAGAAGGCCGATTTGGTCATCTCAACACTTGGTAAGAATGCCGAACGCGAAAAGGTGATTGATTTTGCGGCTGCTTACTCCCCTTATTTTCAAGCTGTTTTTGCTCCCAAGTCCATGACGGTGAAGTCTTTTTCCGACTTGGCTGGGAAAACTGTTGCCGTGACCCGTGGCGCAATGGAAGACCAAGACTTGACCATGGTGGCTCCTAGCAGTGTTGAGATTCGACGCTTTGAAGACAACAACGCGACAGTGGCGGCCTTCGTCTCCGGCCAAACTCAAATGATTGCTACAGGCGCTTCGGTGGCCGGTAACTTAATCCAACAAAACCCACAACTGAACGCTGAATACAAACTGTTGCTCAAAGACAGCCCCAATTTCATCGGAGTTGCGAAAGGGGAAGATTCTTTGCGCAATAAAGTCAACGAGATCGTCTCGGCAGCAAAAAAATCGGGTGAATTGGAAAAGCTTGCACAAAAATGGCTTGGTCGAGGTGCGGGTAACTTACCCGATTAAACCCAAGGTCCTTCATGGCCATTGAGTTTGACTTTCTCTCTGTAGTGCAAGAGTGGCCCTTGTTGGCCAAGGGATTTCTTTTATCATTGTCGATGATTGCCCTGTCTGGGGTCTTGGGCATTCTTTTGGGGGTCATCATCTCTTGGGCAAAAACCCTTGAACGTCCTTTTATAAATTTCCTTACCTCTACCTATATTGAGTTGCTCAGGAACACGCCCTTCATTGTTCAATTATTTTTCTTGTTCTTTGCCCTCCCCTCCTTGGGAGTGAAACTCTCTCCACTCACGGCCTCCATGCTGGCAATGAGTATCAACCTATCGGCTTATAGTGCTGAGATATTGCGTGCAGGCATTGAATCTATTCCCAGTGGTCAAGTCCGTGCGGGACAGAGTCTGGGGATGACCCAACATCAAATTTTCAAATGCATTGTGCTACCTCAAGCCTTTAAAAATACTTGGCCTGCTTTGGTGAGCCAAGTGGTGATTGTCATGTTGGGCTCTGCTGTTTGCGCTCAAATTTCTACCGAAGAGCTCAGCTACGCTGCCAATCTGATTCAAGGCCGAAATTTCCGAGCATTTGAAGCATTTTTTGTTGCAACTCTACTTTATCTAGTGATGAGTATCTTTGTCCGATTTTGTTTGGATCACTTCATCTCTAAACTGATCTTCAGGGGGCCCCGTGGTTGATTTCAGCCTTTGGGATATTGCACGCAACTTGCTTTTGGCAGCGAGGTGGACCTTACTGCTGTCACTCATTTCATTTATTGGAGGCGGCTTGGTCGGTATTTTGATCCTCGTGATGAGACTATCCAAACTTAAAGGTTTAGAAATTTTTTGTATCGGTTTCATTAAACTGTTTCAAGGTACGCCTTTACTGATGCAGCTTTTTTTAATCTATTTTGGCTTTGCCCTTTTGGGAATTGAAACCAGCCCTTGGAGCTCAGCGGTGATTGCTTTAACTCTGTACAGCAGTGCATACTTGAGTGAGATATGGCGAGGTTGTATAGACTCTATCCCCAAGGGACAATGGAGTGCCGCCAAGAGCCTAGGCCTTCACTTTATCGACCAGTTGAGATTTGTCATTGGCCCGCAAGCACTAAAAATCTCGATTGCTCCCACAGTTGGCTTTATGGTCCAAGCCGTCAAAGCCACAGCACTCACATCCGTCATAGGATTCATTGAATTGACAAAAGCCGGGACCATGATCTCCAATACGACCTTCAAACCATTTTTAGTGTTTGGCTGTGTCGCCATCTTGTATTTCATCATTTGCTTTCCAATCAGTTGGTATTCCAAAAGACTAGAATTGCGTTTGACTTTAGCCCGATAAATTGATGCGTTTTCGTACGCTTTACAAAACACAATCACTTACTCATCAAATCTCTCAAGGTTCGCTAAAGTCTTATCGTATTCCACTTAGTAAATCAACCACAAAGAACTGATGAGCAATTCTTTTCAGTGCACGCAATGCGGCAAATGTTGTATAGGACTCCATATCCCGCTCAGTATCCAAGAATCCATCCTTTGGATCTCTAGGGGCCATCATGTCAAAATATTGGTCGAGGCTATCCCATGGATACCAACCCAAACTTTATCAGATGACACATTAAAGAGAAAAGAAAAAATAACTTTTAGTGCAATCAGTGGCACGCTGCCCATTCGAGTTCAAGTGACTCTGGTCGGCTATTTTATGGAAGCCTGTCCGAACTTAGATTCCCATAATAGATGTGGAATTTACGATCAAAGACCCATGACTTGCAGGGTCTACCCGTTTGAATTAAATCCGTCCATTGCGCTCGATCCCAGTAATAAATTGTGTCCTACTGAAGCATGGGACCTTTCCAGATCAGTACCCAATGTACAGTCCAAAACAAGTCTCCAAATTTCAATCATCGATACGCAGACTCAAAACGTCATTGATGCTATCCACCAAACAAATATAAATGAAGTCAAGCTCAAAGAATATTTGTGCGTAGCCTTGGGGATTCAAACGTGCTCCCTCTCCAATGATGGCTATCTTTTCCATATCGTCGCTCAACAAAAACTTCTAGAGTGTTTAGAGTCTCTGACAAAACTCAATGACACACAACGTCATTCTCGATCCGAACCAATTCCATCCTGGTTAATCTTGAGTAAGAGTGAAGAAACACGTCAAAATTTAAGTGAGATAGGCGCCTTTTGTTACTCAAATTCCGATGTGGATGGTGAGAAAGAATATATTCACTTTTCTTAGCCCCCATAAGTTCAAGATCAAGATCAGTAGCAAAAGAAAAATAGTTACCCCCCCTTCGTCTTTACGCGGAAGTACCGTTTCTTTTCAACCTGTCTCTAATTGATATTCAGTAGCGCATTGACTGAACTTTGCGATTCACGATTGTTTTGTCAGTCTGCCATTAAAACGATATCTTATTTAGATCACAACAATGGGCAACTCAAAGCTTAAATCAAATTATGAAATTACACCCACAAAAGCTTTAATTTTTTATTTCTACCCCAACTGCTATTTGGTGAAACAGCGTTTCGTGAAAAAATTGAGTTGCGAGACAAATCTGCTTCAATAACAGTCGATCTCTTCATAAAACCAAGTGAGCAATTTCAGCTATTGAGAAGTCTTACCCAACCAAGCACTCATCCTCAATGAATTAAAGTTTTATTTCCATGATCTGGTTTTACTGGACAAATGCTTTTTGAAAATAGTCGCAATAGGCGATAGTTTTTTCCCCTTGGGACTCACAATATGCCAACTCGATTCAATAGGAAATCCCTTACAACTTAAAATTGAAACGTCATTAAGATCTGATTTTTCACCCAAAGAATATACCGATAAAACCGCCAACCCCAATCCACCAATCACAGCCTGTTTTATCGCTTCATTACTCCCCAATTCCAGCCTTACATCAGGTATAAATTTTATTTTTTTGAAATGAGCATCAGTTGCCATTCTGGTTCCAGAACCTTTTTCCCTGAAAATGAATTTTTCATCTTTCAATAAAAAAATATCGATGTTTTTTTTCTTAGCCAGTTGATGTGACCTAGGTGCAACCAACATCAAGGGATTTGGCATAAAAATTTCGTCTTCGATGTCTAAATGTAAGGGGGGTTGAGACATGATATAAAGATCATCAAGATTCTCTTCAAGTCTCTTGACCACCCCATCCCTATTCAACACTTCCAGTGAAATATCGATTTGAGGGTATTTTGTACAAAAGGTCCCCAATATTCTAGGAATGAAATATTTGGCAGTACTCACCACAGCAACCCTTAATTTACCACGCGTCAATCCTTTCAAGCCGTCAACTTGCTGTTCAAATGCCTCCCACTCTTTAGTAATCGCCCGGGCTGTGTTAACCAACTCATGACCCATTTGTGTCAAATGAACTCTTCTAGCGACAACTTCATATAAAGGTAACCCAATGCTATCGGTTATTTCTTTCAACCCCATGGAAGCTGTGGGCTGAGTGACATGCACTTTGCGAGCGGCCGCACTCACACTTCCAGTTTCTGCCAGTGCCAAAAATAATCTCAATTGACGAAATGTAATATTCATAGGTATTAATCTATATATTTTTAATGTATTTTCGATTTTACTTTATACATGAATATTTTTAAAATTTTCTATAAAGGAAATCATATGAATAACTTACTTGACCCATCCATTTTGTTCTTTATTTTTGGAATCTTTGCTGGACTCGTTAAATCCAATCTTGAAATACCTCAACCCATTTCCCGCTTTCTCTCGCTCTATCTTTTGATGGCGCTTGGATTAAAGGGCGGATTTGCATTGAATCAATCAGGCTTTACGCTCGAAATTGCAACCAGCCTTGGTCTTGCAATTGCCTTGGCAATATTTATTCCGTTATTAGGCTACAACATACTTAAATATAAGCTCGACAAGCTCGATGCAGCTGCAATAGCTGCAACTTATGGATCCATCAGTGCTGTGACATTTATTACAACTACACAAATTTTGGATCAAAGCGGGATTGCGTACGGAGGGCATATGGCCGCAGCAATGGCAATGATGGAGTCACCCGCCATCATTATTGCAATTGTTCTTACCAATCGTATTAGGCATCAAAGACAAGGAAATACAACTTCGCACTCATCAATTGGAAGCATACTTCACGAATCATTCACCGATGGTGGACAACTACTACTTTTGGGCTCGTTGGTCGTAGGTTTAATATCGGGAGACTCAGGTCATAAAGTCATGGCTCCTTTTTCTATAGATTTATTCAAGGGGTTATTGGCTTTCTTTTTGTTGGACATGGGCTTAATTGCTGCTAGAAGTATTTCCGAATTGGAAAACAAACCTTCAGTCACGTTGATCTATGCTCTTCTTGCTCCTCCAACTCATGCACTGATCGCATTTTTCCTATGCAAGTTTTTCGCGGTGCAAGTGGGGGATGCTGTGCTATTGATGATATTGGCTTCCAGTGCTTCATACATTGCTGTCCCTGCAGTATTGCGTCATGCAATGCCTGAAGTCAATCCCGCTCTCTACATGGGGATGTCACTTGGTATTACGTTTCCTTTGAATATTATTTTTGGAATTCCAATCTATATTTGGATTTCAACCAATTTCGTATAAATTTCTATCCAATCAAAATGATTCACCAATTTAAGCCTTACGCTGGATTAAAGGCAAGCTTGTTGACTCAGCACGGGAAAGAGAAAGTTATTTTTCCTGAATTACAACAGACAAACGAATTAGAGGTTTTTCTCGTTCAAGGTTATGACACAGATAAGCTAGGTACCTTCACTCGAGAGATTCCAAGACTTGGCTCTCAGCTTGATGCCGCTAGGAAAAAGGCGAGAATTGGCATGGAGTTGTCAGGCGCTCGTTTAGGGGTCGCCAGTGAAGGATCATTCAACCAAGATCCTTACACAGGATTGATTCCGTGGAATTATGAATTGGTACTGTTAATGGATGACACTCGTGGACTTGAGATTTCTGGTTTTTCAAGTAGCTTTGCCCAGAGTGCAAGTAAGAAACTCTCTAGTTGGGATGAGCTCATCTCATTCTTATCTGAAGCTCAATTTCCAACTCATCACTTAATCCTTAGACCGGACGATGAATATCATCCCAACTGCAAAAAAGGACTTGATTGTCTCGATTCATTAAAGGAAGCTTTTTTTTGGGCTATGCATCAATCGAAGACTAATCATGTTTTTGTAGAAAATGATTTAAGGGCTCACACGAATCCAACCCGGATGGCTAATATCTTAAAAGCAACTCAAGATTTAGCAAGAAAAATGAATTCTTTATGTCCAGCGTGTAGTTCTCCTGGGTTTTGGATCAGTAGAACCCAAAATGGATTGCCATGCTCAAGATGTGATGCCCCGACAAATCTTCCTATTTCCAACATTTGGTCCTGCGTCAAGTGTGCTCACACTAAAGAGGTTGTTATTGAAA
>DAISKH010000047.1:0-19953 GCA_036821105.1 Limnohabitans sp. | reverse complement strand
TCACAGGTCCCCGATAGCACCGTGACTTTACCGATATCACTCCCCATCTTCATGGCACGTGCAATCACCCCAGGCGAAGTGTGGTCCCCTTTCACAATTTCGCACAACTTCATCACATTGGCAGGCGCAAAAAAATGAGCTCCTGCAACATCTTGCGGCCTTTGGGTGCATTGGGCCATGGTGTTGATATCAATGGCTGAGGAATTGGTCAATAACAAGGCACCTGGTTTCATGACCGCATCCAAGCGGATAAAAACCTCCTTTTTAAGATCTATTCGTTCAAATACGGCTTCAATGACAGCATCGCATTGGGCCAAATCGGCGTACTCCAAGGTTCCCGAGATAAGACTCAAACATTGATCCATCAATGACTGGGTGAGCTTTCCGCTTTTGACGCGAGAGGCATATAGTGAGGTTATTTTGGCCAGTCCCCGCTCCAGATTCTCATGACTGACCTCCAACACTTTTACGGGAACTCCTTGATCAGCAAAACAAACCGCAATGCCACTTCCCATCGTGCCCGCCCCCACAATGGCCACTGACTGAACCGGCGAGGGTTTAAAGTCGGGGGATAGATGGGGGACTTTCTTAACTTCTCTCTCTGCAAAAAATACATAGCGCAAAGCTTTGGAGTCAGGAGAATTTTCTAATTCTGCCATATGCCGGCGCTCCAGATCCAATCCGTCTTCAAACTTCATGCTCAAAGATGCCTTCACACAATCGATCACACAGTCATGAACCCTCAATCGATGTATCTTTGGACTCAATGCGTTATCCAGCAAAGAGGTAATCTGAGGATTTTTTCTAGCCTCATCCAACCACTTTGTTTTTTCACTGGTGCGGGGCAAAGGTCTTACAGCACTGATATTTTGGGCATACGCAATGGCGGCGGACTTAAAGTCAGCGGCATCAACAATGTCATCCAAAATACCCAAGGAGAGTGCCTCTTTTGCAGCAACATGCCTGGACGAGAGGATCATTTCTAGTGTGGCCTCAGGACCTATTAAACGCGATAAACGCTGTGTCCCTCCTCCTGCAGGCAAAATCCCCAACTTCACCTCAGGCAAGCCTACTTTTGCACTCGGTGTGCCCAATCTGTAGTGACAAGCGAGTGCATGCTCCAATCCGCCACCAAGAGCAAATCCATTGATGGCAGCGACGACTGGCTTGTCACTGGACTCCAATGCCTTGGCACTGACATGGGTTGAGACCGGGCGGACTTTACCAAACTGCCTGATATCGGCACCAGCGATGAAATTCTTGCCATGACCCAACAAAACAAATGAGGACACCTCTGGATCCTCGTTGCCCAAGCGCAATGCTTCAATGACACCCTCACGAACTCCAGGCCCCAAAGCATTGACGGGGGGGTTATCAATGGTGATCACCCCAACACCATTAATTTTCTCGAACCTCACATTTTGAAATTCACTCATCTCGCATCCCATTAATCATAGATCTCAGGCCTAAATTCGGATCCCCATACGAGGCAAAAAATACGGCGTGAAAATTCCTTTTTTACGCAACAATGTTATCATGAGTTTTGCTCTACAACATGAGTTCCATTGGGTGAAACTCAAGTTTGACAGCTTGATTTTTCAATCCAAATAATCATTCAATCTTTCGACACCTTTGAAGTGAATGATCAGCAATTCAAAAAAATTCCCATGCTTTGAAAAACTCCAAATGCCTGTCTCTAGAAAGAATCTGAGAAGACCACCAAAGATTTTTTTATCAATTTCGAAACCTCCAGATGACTCCACTTACAACACCACAAAAGAATGGCATCGCCCTTTATAGCGCTGTTGATGACAGATTGACACACTTTGAGGTGCATCCTGATACAGGTGCCCTCACCCAACGCAGCACCATCTCTATCAAAGCAAAAGTTCAGTATGCTTGGAAGCACCCAAATCTCGACAGACTTTATGTCTCAAGTAGCAATGGTGGACCCCACAAAGTCTCGGATTTCAATCATTTGAGTGTGTTTACCATTGAAACCAACGGAGCCTTAACACCCCTAGGACAAGAGGCAACTCTTGATCGTCGCGCGGTTCACATGTGCATAGATCCAACAGGACGCTTTGCCATCAATGCACACAATCACCCTATCTGCGGCTTAAGTGTTCACGCCTTGAGCGAAGACGGCAAGATTGGGGAAAATTTGCCTGCAGTCACTCATTTGAACTATGGAATTTATCCTCACCAAGTGATGACCTTTCCATCGGGTCGACACGTGATGATCGTCGATAGAGGCAATAAAGCGACCGCTGACAAACCAGAGGATCCAGGCGCACTGAGAACCTACGGGTTTCACAATGGTGTTTTGACTGAGGGACAGACCATTGCGCCTAATGGCGGATTTGGATTTGGACCGCGACATGTATCCTTTCACCCCTCAAAGCCTTGGGTCTATGTCAGTGATGAACGATATAACCGACTGCACATGTTTCGATTTGAAGACGATCGACTAGAACCCAAGGCTGACTACACAGAAGAAATTCTCATTGAACCAAACCGGGTAAGACCACGCCAAATTGCTGGTCCTATTCATGTGCACCCCCAAGGCCATGTGGTCTATATCGCCAATCGATCTGATCACAATATTGAGGTGAATGGTGTCAAAGTGTTCAATGGGGGTGAGAACAATATTGCAGTCTTCAAAATTGATCCATTGAGTGGGCAACCGCAATTGATTCAACATATTGATACCCAGAGTTTTCACGTGCGTACGTTTTCAATCGACCCCAAAGGGCGATTTTTAATCACCGCAAGCATCAAACCCTTATCCATTAAAAAAGAGGGTGGACTTGAATTGATTCCTGCAAGGCTCACCGTCTTCCGAATACTCATTGATGGACAACTCGAATTCTTAAACACCCATGAAATTAACACCACTGGCAATCAAATGCAGTATTGGGTTGGAATGAGTCACACCAACTGAACTTAACTTGGTATTCGATTTGAATCAAAAACTAATCTTTTTAACGGTTCAAATACAACTCTTAGTGATTAAGCGGTTCAGTTTGCATTTCCCTCTAAAAACATTATGATGATATTCATTAAAAGTCATCAGTTTGCAATTTGGTTAAGACGCCTACAAAAGATACACCAGCACCGAGTCAATTCGATAACAATGACTTGAAGGTATTTGCACGCAAATATATTTGGTGGAAAACACCGGAGGATGCAATTCATTTCCCGCAGCGTGTCATTGCTCAGGTCATGAACATTGGTGACTATGAAGATGTTCAAAAACTAGTTTCTCAAGTAGGTAAAGCAAGGCTCAAAGAAACATTGATCTCAGCACAGGCAGGACAATTCAATGAGAGATCTTGGCATTATTGGCATTACCGACTAGGCTTGGTTGAGCCTGAGCCTGAATCTGTTCCACCATTGCCTGTCAGGACATTTACTTGACTTTTAAACCTCAACTCGATATTTTGCCAAAGGCTCAAAAACTCCTTTGGCCACAACTCAAACCCTGCCAAACAATGGGATTTGTACTTTATGGCAGCACGGCTATTGCGCTGCGTTGTGGCCACCGGCAATCTGTTTATTTTAATTTTTATTCAAATGAGCCCCTCAACCGAGAGTCCCTCAAAACTGCCATGCCCTTTTTGATCAACGCCACAGTGTTACAAGATCAAGGCAATGCCTATAGCGTCATCACGAGTCCTGATTCTTTAGAAGACCAACCTGTCAAAGTGTCCTTTTTTGGAGCATTGAATATGGGAAGAGTCGGCACACCTGAGTTGACACAGGATCAAGTGATGTATGTCGCTTCATTGGATGACTTGATGGCTACCAAGGTGAAAGTGATACTACAACGTGCAGAGGCAAAAGATTATCTTGATATAGCAGCCATGATTAAGGCTGGCGTTAGCCTTGCGCGCGGTTTAGCATCTGCACGTTTAATTTTCGGGCTTAATTTTCAACCCAGCGAAAGCTTAAAGGCATTGGCTTACTTTAATGATGGGGACTTGAAATCCTTGAGCAAGGATTTAAAAAAATATTTGATCAAAGCTTCCGGTTCAGTGGAGAACTTACCTGAAATCAAAATTCTCTCAAACCATCTCAGTCCCATCAACACTCAACTCTAACGGACTCATGGAGTCTAAGGCTCATCGATCAATGTGAACCAAATTGAAATCAGGATAGCGCTCGCCCTGAACAGCACCAGTCGGTGCAATTTGATTGAGCAAATCAATTTCCTCCTCACTCAATACAATTTCTGAGGCCTTGATGTTTTCTTTAACTCGCTCGATGCTTTTTGAGCCAGGGATTGGCACGATATCCATTCCCTTGTGCAAAACCCAAGCGATGGCCAATTGAGCCGAGGTAACCCCCTTTTTCAAGGCTAAATCGTGGATCTTTTGGGTGATATGAAAATTTTTCTTGATATTTTCATCTTTAAAGCGAGGATGACTCTTGCGAGTATCTTTTGCATCCATATTTTCAATGCTCTTAACAGTGCCCGTTAGAAATCCACGTCCCAGGGGACTATAAGCCAAGTAACCAATCCCCAACTCACGACAAGTGGGTAAGATGTCTAGTTCGTCCTGGCGACTCCAAATAGACAATTCAGACTGCACCGCCGTAATGGGGTGAGTTGCGTGTGCCCTGCGCAAATTGCTGGCCGAAATCTCAGACATTCCCAAAAACCGTACCTTGCCGGCTTTTACCAAATCGGACATCGCACCAACTGTGTCCTCAATCGGAACTGTTTTATCGACACGGTGCTGAAAATACAAATCAATGCAATCGACTTGTAAGCGCTTGAGAGATTCATCGCATGCTTTTTTAACATACTCCGGTGTACCGCAAATCGTAGTTCCTTCTGGCTTCCTGATTTGACCAAATTTAGTAATCAAAGTCACTCGATCACGAATCCCCTTGAGCGCTTGTCCCAAAACTGTTTCATTGTGACCACTGCCATAGGCATCAGAGGAGTCAAGTAAAGTGACCCCCAAGTCAACCACCTCATGAATAAGACCAATTGAGTGCGCATCATCGATGGGCCCATAGATACCACTGAGGCCCATACACCCATAACCAATTTCTGGAACCTCTAAATGAGTCGATAACTTTCTTGTTTTCATCTTGTCTTACCCTTTCCAGACAACTTCATTCGTTGTCGCAATAATTTAGTTTTTTGTTCGTTAACTTGATAGTCCTTGCCTTCAAGCTCAACGCCATATTGAGTCCTTGCACAACGCAAGGACACGAAGCCCAATTTCACATCCTCAGCAACTCGCTTGGGTTCTCTTTGCAACGGATCACCAAATCCACCGCCACCACCCGTTCTAAAGAAAAGTTGATCATCTTTGGTTAAATTTAGCCCTGTGACTTTGCTGTAAATTTCGACTTTTTTCGATTTGGCCCGTTGAATACTGATCTCTCCACTGGATGCAGCCTCTCCACTCTTAAGACCCCAGGGAGGACACTTGGAGCGCTCACTCAGGCCATTGAAGACTCCATTGTCTAAAACCCGGTAGATTCGCTCCATGCCTAATCCACCACGATATTTACCCGCCCCACCCGAATCCTGTCTCAAGCCGTAGCGCTCAATCATCAAAGGATAGCGTGTCTCCAAGACCTCAACGGGTATATTAAAAGTATCGCCATGCCCAATGGTGAAGGTAGCACTTGGACCGTCGCCACTGGGACGTGCGCCCCAGCCGCCTGCCACCGGCTCAATATTGGTGAAAGCACGCTTGGTTCGAGGATCCCATCCTGTCATCAACATCGCTGAAATATCACTGTAATGACCTGCCGGGATCTTATCAGGCATTGCTTTGGACATTGCCAGTAAGACAGTATCGATCAAAGTCAGCAATGGGGTTTGCCACCAAGACATCGGAGCGGGCTCAGCGGCACTGACCAAGGTGCCAGGGGGCAAGATGACCTCAAGAGGCTTGAAGCACCCATCATTGGCCATCACATCTGAAGCCACCAAATACTTCAAGGCCAGTCTTGCCGCACTCCGACCTGCGGCCGCTCCCGAGTTGATTGGGCCTCGCACTTGTGGACTCATTCGACTCAAGTCGATGGTCATCGAGTCGCCCTTGACAATGACCTTGACACGGATAGGCACTGGAATACCAATATCGACCCCATCATCGTCCAAAAATGACTCGGCTTTATAAACTCCGTCTGGGATTTTACGAATTCTGGATCTGACGGTTCTCTCGGCCTGAGCCCATCCCTCGATGATGGCTTGTCCTACAGCCTCCTTGCCATAATTTTTATAAAGCTCCTGGATACGACGTTCTGCCATCCGGCAAGCACCAATTTGGGCATGCAAGTCTCCAAAGGAGGATTCTGGTTGCCTGATATTGTGAGTCAGGATTCTAAAAATATCCTGATCGGGCTTGCCTTTTTTGTAGATTTTGACCGACCTCACCTGAAGTCCTTCTTCAAAAGAAGACACTGAATCCGTCAGAAATCCACCTGCCAAACGTCCTCCAATGTCAGTCCAGTGAGCTCTAGTGGCTGCAAACCCAACCAACTCTGCCGCATAAAAGATGGGGGTGTAGACCACCACATTGTTCAGATGCTGACCACAAGTTCCCGTGTGGTTGGTCATGATCACGTCACCCTCTTCAAACCCATCAGAGCCGTGAATTTCTATACCATCACCAACCGCAGCATCCAAGTCCCCCACAAAAAGAGGTAAACCACCCGGTGCTTGTGCCACCAATTTACCTTTGGCATCAAGCAAGCCAGTGCAAAAATCTTGCACCTCATACACAATTGTGTTGTGTGCAGTTCTTGCCAAATTGATGGTAATTTCTTCAGCAATGGCCGCTAAGGCGTTATTCACAACCTCAATGGTGATGGGGTCAATTGAAGGAATTTGCTTTTTAGTCATGATGCCTGCTCGCTGCTACCGTTTTCAATCACCAAACAACCAAATTGATTGAGTTTTCCTTTATCTGAAGGAAATAAAACAGTCGTCGAGGCATACTCCTCCACCACTGCTGGCCCCATAATTTCTTGACCTTCTACCAACTCAGCTCTTTGATAAACAGGGCATTTCAACATCCCCACTTTGGGGAAATAGATGTCCCGATTCTTTTGCAAACTGAGCGTTGGAATTCTTTTGTCCCTCAGACTCTCAAAGTGAGGTTTAGAAACTGGTCCAATTGCTGTCACCCTCAGGTTCACCATTTGAGCGGCCTGGTCAGAGGCAGCATGTCCATAGCGCACTTCATAAAGCTCATCGAACTTGTGCCGTATGAACTCTAAATCTTTACTAGATTTAAGCCCAGACGGTACTGTGACCCGAACCGTATACTCTTGCCCCAAGTAACGAAGATCCAAGGTCCTTATCAGTTGAATAGACTCCAACTCATGGCCTTCTTTGACCAAATTGTGTCGACCCTCATTTTCTAATTTGGCAAATAGATCCTCAAGGCTTTTTGCCGTCAATAGTGCAAAATCTTGAATGTGGGTCTGAACAAAATCTTGGCGGATATCAGTAAGCAGCATGCCAAGGGCTGAGAAATGCCCAGGCTGTGGAGGAATGATTACACGAGGGATATGCAACTCGCGTGCAATAGCCATCGCATGCAAGGGTCCTGCACCGCCAAAGGCAACCATCGCAAATTTTCTAGGATCATAACCACGCTGCATAGTGATTGCCCTGACCGCAAATGACATTTTGACGTCTGCCAACTTGAGAATTCCAAGCGCAGCATCCAAAACACTCATCCTCAAAGGTTTGGCTACTTTTTTCTCAATCGCCTGATAGGCCTTTTCGAAATTGAGATCAAACTCCCCCCCCAAAAACCGAGTTGCATTGAGTCTGCCTGTCACTAAATTAGCATCAGTGACCGTGGGCTCTTCACCCCCGAGGTCATAACAAGCGGGACCAGGTTTAGAGCCAGCACTCTTAGGGCCCACTTTCAAGCTACCACCCTCATCGATCCAAGCGACACTACCTCCCCCTGCACCCACTTCAATGATGTCAACAACGGGTAGTCGCATGACATGACCATTTTGATATCCACCGATATAGTATTGATCCGTCATCTTGGGAAGGCCTTGCTCCACTAGGCATGTCTTGGCCGTTGTACCCCCCATATCAAAAGCGATGACATCCGGCTCTCCAATGAGTTTTCCCAATTCGCCAGCGCCGATGATTCCCCCGGCTGGACCAGATTCCATCATGGCCACCGGCATTTTGCTCGCACGTTGGGAGGTCATGACACCACCGTTGGATTGCATAATCATGAAACGGCCACTGAATTTTTGGTTCCTCAAAGGCTCTTCCAAGGCTTTAAGGTAAGTGGTCACCTGCAACCCCACGTAAGCGTTCAAAACAGTTGTTGAGGTTCTTTCGAACTCACGGTATTCCCGCAAAATCTCATGAGACAAGGTGATAAAGTGATTGGGAAATGCTTTTCTAAGGGCGCGCCCCACCATCGCCTCGTGCTTCGGATTAGCATATGCATGCAAAAAGCAGACCGCAATAGACTCAACATTCTCTTTCTTGATAATCTTGATAATTCTTTGTACTTCTGCATCAGATAATGGTAGATGAACTCGTCCTTGAGCGGTCATTCGCTCTTTGATGGGGAAACATAAATTGGCTGGAATTAAAGGCTGAGTTTTTTCAAAGAAAAGGTTATAGGTGTCTGGCCTATTGGTTCGTCCGACCTGATACACATGCTCAAAACCTTGGGTGGTTATAAGGGCAGTTTTGGAACCATTTTTTTGAATAACGGCATTGATCGCTACTGTTGAGCCGTGTACAAAGTGCTCAAGCCGAGAGACATCAATTTCACCTTTAGTGAAACAGGTCAAAACTGCCTCTTGAAGAGCCAAAGGGGTAGATAGCGATTTCTCAAATCGAACGCTTTTAGTTTGTGCGTCATAAGAGGCCAAATCGGTGAATGTTCCACCTATATCAATGGCAACCCTAACGTTTTTATGATCTATCATTTACTTTTCACCAACCACTCTATTAGAAATGCTACCAAGCCCCTCAATCTCACAGGTCACAATCTCTCCAGGCTGCAAAAACTTTTGAGGATTCATAAAAAAGGCCACGCCAGCTGGAGAACCCGTTTGAATCACGTCACCTGGATACAAGGTCATGTGATGGCTAATGTATGAAACTAGGGCTTCAACACCATAAATGAGGTCGTTTGTATCGCTGTTTTGGCGAATCTCACCGTTCACTTTTGTGACCAGTCCGAACGGTTTACCCCATTCAAACTCATCGACCGTGACCATGGCGGGTCCCATTGGCGCAAATGTATTAAAGCTCTTACCCAAATAGTGCACTCTAAAGAATGAATTGGATTCATACTCAGCCAGTTGAACGTCTCTTGCTGAGACATCGTTGGTGGTCATAAAACCAGCCAAATGGTGTTTCACATCACTCTCACTAATATGATCTGTCACTTTGCCAATCACCACCCCAAGCTCAACCTCATAATCAAGCTTTTTGGTTTGCTTGGGCATGATCAGATCATCGAATGGCCCACAAATGGCATTGGTGCCCTTGGCCAAAACCATAGGTTGCTTGGAGGGCTCAATTTTGCCAAGTAATGGCTTTGCTTCAGCTAAGTGACTGTAAGTATTGGCACCAGCGATCATCAATTTACGGGGCAACGGAATTGGAGAGCCTAGCCGAACTGACTTGATATCAATCCCTGTTGCTACTTTAGTCAGCGGTACAAGCTGATCCAACAAAGTTCGCCAATTGGGGATTTCTAGAAAGGCTCGGTTATCACTAACAGCAGGCGTTGACCCGTGTTGATGCAAGAGGTGTTCTAAATCATAAATTTTTTCACCAACTAAAACACCCCCTCTTTCAAGCCCCATTTGCCCATAACTGACTAACTTCATTTGCAATTCCTTATAGAAATTTCATGACAAACCAAAATAATGCGGTAAATACAGTATCAACGGTGGAAAAACGATCATCAAGAGTAAACAAAGCAACAAAATACCTAGATAAGGGACCATTGCTTTAGAAACATCACCCAAGGGTGTTTTTGTAATTGAACAGACCACCAAAACCAAAATTCCAATGGGTGGAACCACTAAACCCACCCCCAAAGATGCCACACTCATCAATGCAAAATGAAGTGTATTGATGCCCAAAGACTTTGCGACAGGCAACAAAATGGGGACAAAAAGAAGCAATGCAGGAATTCCATCCAAAATTGCGCCAAAGAATAAAAAGACTAAATTAGCTGCGATCAAAAAAAACAAGGGATCACTTGAGAACCCAATAATTAAATCTGCAACTTGATCGGGTACTCCACCGAAAGACAAGATAGCACTGAAAGCAGATGCAGCACCCAAAATTAAACCAATTGCACCAGTCGTCATCGCTGTATCGACAAGCAATGAATAAAAGAGCTTAAAGGTCATTTCTCTATAAATGAAAGTAGCCACAAACAATGCATAGAGGACAGCAACACCGGCAGCCTCTGTTGGTGAAAAAACTCCACCCAAAATACCACCGAAAATGATGATGGGCAAAAGCAATGGGAAAACAGCTCCGCGAAGTGCTTGAATGCGTTCAGCAAAACTGGCCTTTCGCTCACCCGCAGGCAATAAACCTCTTTTAGACTGAACGTAAACCAAGACCATCAGTGCAATGGCCATGAAAAAACCTGGCAAGAAACCTGCCACGAAAAGCGCAGAGACCGATACACCTGCCAAGGCCCCCAACACCACCATGGTCAAACACGGGGGAATCAATATTCCCATCGCACATGCAGCAGCAATCAACGCCACAGCCTTAGCTGGTTCATAGCCGGACTTTTTGAGTGTCGGGAACATGATGGAACCAATGGCCGATGCATCTGACAAAGACGCTCCGGAGATACCAGAAAAGAAAATCTCAGAGACAATGACCACCTGCCCCATCCCACCCCTAAAGTGACCGACAAGTGATTTGGCAAATTCAACCAATCGAATAGAAATCGCTGAACGCTCCATGATGGCGCCTGCGAGGATAAAAAGAGGAATAGCCAGATAGGTAAAGTTATCAATTCCTGAGCCAAGGCGTTGAGCGATCAATGGCAATGGTAATGAGTCACTGCTTACCACTGCAATGACTGATGCAATGATCATGGAAAATGCGATAGGTACACCAAGGACTAGGCACAACACAAATCCAATGCACAAGGAAATTATCATGCCTCTTGTCCAGTTTTTTCTCGCAAGCGATCAAGCAATTCTTCTAGAGAGAAAAGAACCATGATGCTTGCACTGATCGATGTGACCACATAAATTGTCGCTTGACTAAAGGGTAGCGTGGTGTAAGTTGAATTCCAAGCTTGCTTGGCCATGATAATGCCCAAGTAAACAATTAGACACGCAGTGATGGCAACAATGACGATAGCAATGGGTTGAAAAAATTTGGAAAGAGTTGGCCATACATCCTTGACCATCAATCCAAGACCAAAATGCATCCCTTTACGCAAAGAAATTGCAGCTCCAGTGAAACTAGTCAACTGAAATAAAAAAATACTAAGCTCATTGAGCCAAGTGATGGGAAAATGGAAAACAAATCTGCAAGCGACATCCAAGATGATCAGAAATGCAAAAGCACCCAAGGAGAAAGCACATATTAAACCCAGTGCTTTCTCTAACTCATCGCAGAGCCACTTCATCAGTAGCCAACAGCTTTAAGTACTTTTTCCACGTAATCTTTACCAATCTTGACCTTAAACTGCTCAATCACAGGTGCACTGGCTTTCTTAAAAGCCGCAATGTCAGGCTTAACAATGGTGACTCCCTTGTCGGTCAAAACTTTGCCTGATACGGTTTGTTGTTGCTGGGTCGATAGTGGATCTACCTTTGCATAGAAATCGTCATTGGCTTTGATGTAATTTTTCTGAACAACATCTTCAATTAGATCCTGAACAACTTTGGGTTGCTTATTCCACCAAGCCAAATTGGTCAATACCATCCCAGGGGTACCATTGTGGGCTGTTTCGGTGTAGTATTTTGCGACCTCATTGAATTTGAATGCCGTGACCAATTCAATGGACAACTCTGAACCATCGATCACACCTTGTTGCAAACTGGTATAAACCTCTTGAATATTCATCACCACGGGTTGGGCTGAAAAAGACTTGATAATTTCAACCACAACAGGATCAGGAATGGATCTGATTTTTAATCCACTAAAGTCTGCCGGCGTTGCCAAAGGCTTTTTAGAGATGAATCCACGACCGCCCGCTGAGCACCAGGATAAAAACTTGATGCCAAATGGCTCAATTTTGTCACCAAGCTCTTTTCCCAAAGGACCATAAGCAAATTTCTGCCACGTGTCACGATCCTTAAAGAGATAAGGCATTGCCCAAATCATGTGCTCCTTGACACTACCTTGGGTATAAGCGGGAGTATTAACTCCCATTTGTACTGCGCCCAACTGCAAGGACTCCAAAGCGTCTTTAGGAGTGCCCATTTTGTTATCGGTAATGATGTCAACCTTGATTTTTCCACCAGAGCGCTTTTCAATTTCTTCCTTGAAAGCTGCAATACCTTGGTAGTATCCAAAATTCCTATTTAATAAATCCCCAAACTTAATGGTCATCGAGGGATATTCTTGTGTATAGCCTGTTGAGTTCAGCAGGAATACAAACCCCAAAACCAGCAATAACTTGATACTGTTCAAAACTTTCATTTTGTATGGCCTTATGATGTGAGTTTACGCAGTCAACTGTTTATTGGATCTTTCTAGAATAAGCGAGTCAATCGGGAATTCCCTAGAGATTCTCTGTCTCAAGAGAATCGGTCGATTGAAATAAATTTAATCTTTAGCATTTCAGAAAACATTTGGCATAAAGAAATCCGTTTGATCCATGAAATTAAGTTCAACAGCCTTCACAGAGATCAAAAATATTTTGATCTCTGGAAAGATTCAAAAACAAGGAGTTTCTCTTTAACCGAATTGAAAATCAAATAAATGTCTCATACTGTCTTTAATATTGAGCAGTTATCTTAAAGTTTCGCGCCATGGGCTCTTGCGAATTAGCTCCGAACCACTTCTCCCAAATAGATGTAATTTCACCCGTGTTTTCAATCTCCAAGAGTGCTTTATTGATTTCTTGCTTGATCGACTCTTCGTTTTTCTTTATTGCGAATCCCACATTTCGAGACTTCGTGAAATCTTGAATAAAACGGTATTCTTGTGTGTGACCATCATTTTTTAAAATGCTGGATAAAACAGTTTGATCAGTTGTAAAAGCATCCACCATGCCTGATTTGAGCTCTTGAAAAGCGACAGAATAATCTCGTACGTACTTAATTTTCACCAGAGGCTGCGCCTCAACCAAATTCCCTCCAGCGGTAGACGTATTAACTGATGATGCTGTACGACCTGCCAATTGCGAAATTGACATGATAGGAGAGGTAGATTTCACAATAACTGCATGAGGCGTTACAAAATAAATATAACTGAAATCAATTTCCTTAAGCCTTTCAGCAGTTCGAGTCATTGAAGTTGCTACAAAATCAAGTTCTCCCTTCTGTAGCAATGGAATACGCTCCGCGCTGGTGAGAGGCTTGAGCATCAATTGCAAATGCATTTTTTGTGCAACAGCTTTCACAAGGTCGATGTCATATCCATCAAGCTCACCCTCCTTGTTTCGAAAACTAAATGGGGGAGTTGTATCACTAACGCCCACGACTAATTGTTGCCTCGCTCTCGCCTCTTCGAGCCGATCCGCCATCGCTTTATGCGAAAAAAGCATAGCCAAGCAGACCATTAGGACGAATGAAATTAATTTACTTTGAAACATATGCTCTACTCGTTTTTGTTATTTTGACCTCAAGTCTTCCACAAACACTAAATCTCGCTAAATTCAGTCGACAGCACTTCAATTAACCATAACCCGAGTATTGCTTAATAACATTGGTACTAACCATTGTTTGCTTTGTACTGTTAATGCCTAAAATTAAAGCATCGTTAGCGCTTTTTTAATGCCAACCATAACCCACTTGTTTTGAATACGCCTTGAGCATCTCAAGGTTAAACACGCTCCAAGATTGTGAGCTAGTGCATCCTCACTTCTTTATCGCAAATCAAAAAATGAAAAAACTCATTGGCAAAGTTCCACCCGAGGCGGTCAAATTTCTTGAAATTCCACGCCTCTCGCCTTCAATCATTGAGCGCTTTAAACACTTAGAGGATTTGACCGGCGACTTATCTGACGCAATGGACCTCATCGGCATTGAGGGAGCAGTACCAGCCAGCGTTTTAAAGCCCAATTTGATCGCCACAAAAATGGTCGGCCAAGCTGTGACGGTGAGAAATGTTGAAAGAGTGGGTACCCCACATCTGAATGCGTTGACGGGCAAAGGCACCATGGGAGAACACGAAGCGTATAACCTATCAGAGCCTGGTGACGTTATTGTCATTGAAGGTCTTGTTGGTGTCTCCAATATGGGGGGACAATCTGCCACTTTGGCTCACCGCTCGGGCTGCGCGGGCGCCATTATCGATGGCAGCTACCGTGACCCCGACGTCTCAAGAACCCATGGCTTTCCCATTTGGGCCAAGGGTGCCACGCCCATCACCGGCAAGTGGAGACTTCAAACGACAGAGATCAATGGAACGGTCCGAATTGGTGGTGTCGCAGTCCGCGCTGGCGACTTGGTCGCCGCTGATGAGGCTGGGGTGGTGTTCATCCCTTTTGAGAGAGTTCAAGAGGTGCTTGAGGCAGCAGAAAAGATCCACCAAGGTGATCTGCGTCAAAAAAAGGACATTGACTCAGGTGTAGATTTGGCAGTCTTGGCTCAAACCAAATACAAATAAGATGCAAATTGAATTAGACTTTCCCATCGAGTGTGCCGTTCAATGTGCAGATATTTTGGGGGAAGTGCCCTTGTGGTGCGATCGGACCCAAAAGCTCTGGTGGGTCGATGTACGCCGCCCAGCTCTTCAGTCTTACTCCCCCAGTACCCAACACTACCAAGCCATTCGACTCCACCCCGATTGGGTAACGGGCTCTTATGCGATGAGGGATGATGGCGGTTTTTTACTGGCCACCTCAACAGGTCTTTATCTCTTTGACCCAGATACTTTTAAAGCCCCCCATCGTATTGCTCACCCCGAAGACGGTAAGCCTGGAATGCGCTTGAATGATGGTAAGTGTGATCGCCAAGGACGCTTTTGGGTAGGGAGCATGCACGACACACTGCGTGAGCCCTTGGGAACACTTTACCGAGTCGACGCGAACCATTCGGTTCACACCATGCTCACCGACTTCGTACTTCCCAATTCGTTGTCTTGGAGTCCCGATGGGCGCACCATGTACTTTGCCGATACCCATCACCAAATGGTTTGGCAATTTGACTATGACACTGAACGTGGCGAGATCAGCAACCGCAGGGTATTCAAAGATTGGCGTGATCAGTTAGGTCGCCCAGACGGTGCCACGGTCGATGCAGAAGGGTTTTTATGGACTTGCATGGTGGCTTCCGGACAATTGGTGCGCCAAGATCCAAGTGGGAAAATTGCACGCATCATTCAATTGCCAGTTACCAATCCGACCTGCCCCTGCTTTGGTGGTCCAGACTTGGAGACACTCTACATCACCTCCCACTCGCAGCGCTTTACGCATGAGGAGCAAGTCAAGGAGCCCTGGGCCGGAGCACTACTGCAACTCAATGTGGGAGTGAGGGGTATTGCTGAGACACGCTTCAAGGGTTAGTTGTATTTTATCGATCAAGGGTACTCCATGAAATCTTCAATTATTGGTAATAAGTTAGTTCAACACTTGACTTTAATCGTATTGCTGGGCTTGGGTTTAGAGGGCAACGTTTTTGCACAAAACGAGGTCATCAAGATCATTGTGCCCTTTGCCGCGGGAGGGCCAGGAGACCAAATTGCTCGGATCATTGGCGCACCCTTGTCCCAGGTAACAGGAAAAACGGTGGTCATTGATAACCGTGGAGGAGCGGGAGGTGTGATTGGGGTTGCGGCCGCTGCAAAGGCACCCGCTGACGGCAACAATTTACTACTCACGACATCGAGTTTTGTGATGACAGCGGCAACCACACCGAATCTGCCCTACAACCCCAGAAAGGATTTCGAGCCCATCTATCTCCTGGGAGAGGTGCAAACTGTCTTGGCTGTTAAAAATAGCTTGGGGGTGAGCAACTTGAATGAACTCATCACCAAAGCAAAAGGCAGCCACAAACTCAATTACGGCTCGACCGGAGTGGGCGGTACCATGCACATTGGAGCTGTGCTGTTTGGCAAAGCGGCCAATGTTGACATCGTTCACATCCCCTATAAGGGTGCGGGACCTGCGCTTACCGATTTACTCGCAGGAACCATCGATTTTGTCAATGCTGACGTCCCAATTCTAAAAAATTTGGTGAAGGACGGAAGAATCAAAGCCATTGTGATTTATGACACAAAGCGCTCTCCCCTTTTGCCCGATGTCCCTACTTCCGTCGAAGCGGGCCTACCAGCACTACAGATGAGCAATTGGTACGGAGTTTTGGTCCCCATAGCCACTCCAATGGATGCAAAAAAACGCCTTGAAGAGGCCTTGGGTAAGGTGGTACGTCAACCCGATATTGCGGCCAAATTATCTGAAGCAGGATTCATCAATGCCAAAGACATGAGCGGCTTTAAAAACAAATTGGATGCTGACTTTGAGCGTTGGATTCCATGGCTCAAAGAAGAAAATATTGTTGCCGAATGAAGATAGCTTAAAAGTGTTTGAGCTCAAAGGACGAAGGACCTCGTTTCAAGTTAAAGAAAAGATTTAGAGCATGATCTACGAGCACAGAACCTACACCTTGCCCCATGGGACCATGGACACCTATCTGCAACGCTATGAACGAGATGCACTACCGTTACAGCTCAAACACTTAGGGCGATTACTAGGATTTTTTGTATCTGAAATTGGCACCCTTAACCAAGTCGTCCACATTTGGGCTTACGCCAGTCATGCCGATCGAGAAAAGAGACGTCTTGCCTTAGAGGCTGACCCCGCGTGGACAGCTTTTAAAGAGACCAATCGCGGTAGTTTTGTTCACCAAGAAGTCAAAATACTGCATCCCACGTCGTTCTCGCCCAATTTTTTCCCAAACCCTGCCGAGCGTTGAAAACCCCTCCATGAATACCCAAGACCTCATCCAACGCATCCTGACCCAAAGCCGAACCATTGCGGTCGTGGGTTTATCAGCAGACCCCAGTAAAGCGAGCTATTCAGTCTCAAAGTACATGCAATCAAAGGGCTATCGCATTATTCCAGTCAACCCCAGGTATGCCAGTGAAGGTGTGCACATCTTGGGGGAGAAGTGCTACGCAGAGCTTCACGAGATCGGAGTTGAGGTGGACATTGTTGACGTGTTCAGACGCACTGAAGACGTCCTTCCTGTTGCCAAGGAGGCGATCTCCATTGGCGCCAAATGTCTATGGCAACAGCTCGGAATCATGAACACAACGGCCCATGAAATGGCTCAAACAGCTGGCCTCATCTCGGTCATGGATCGTTGTATCAAGGTGGACCATGCACAACTGATGACTTAAAACGCTGGAGTAATGCAATCATGACCATTGAATCAGACCCTGTGCTTATTGAAGAATCTTTACCCGGTGTGATCACGCTGACCCTCAATCGCCCAGACTCCTTCAATGCTTTGTCTAAAGAGATGATGGATCATCTTTCATCTGCCTTGACTGCAATACACGCCAATGAATCCGCCCGGGTCTTGATCCTGGGGGCCAAGGGACGAGCCTTTTGTGCAGGTCATGATTTGAAGCAAATGATGAATCACCCCAGTGAGGCCTATTACCTTGAGCTCTTTGAGCAATGCAGCGCCTTGATGATGCAACTTCAATCTTTACCCATTCCCGTGATTGCCAAGGTGGAAGGTGTTGCCACTGCAGCGGGCTGTCAATTGGTGGCTCAATGTGATCTGGCTTTAGCGACTAGCAACGCTCGATTTGCCGTGAGCGGTGTCAATTTGGGACTTTTTTGCTCAACACCTGGGGTTGCCTTATCGAGAAATCTGCACCGAAAAGCCGCCTTTGAAATGCTGGTCACCGGAGGCTTTATCACTGCAAGCGAAGCCCTGACCAAAGGCTTGATCAACCAAGTGGTGGAGCCACTTGAGATCAACGAAGCTGTGGAGGCCTTGGCAAAACAAATTACCCAAAAGCCTAAATTCGCCATCGCTTTGGGGAAAAAACTATTTTATGAACAATTGGAAGTGGGCATGAAGGAAGCGTACTCATTGGCCAGTGCAATCATGACTTGCAACTTGCTGGATGAATCAGCCCAAGAGGGTATCCAAGCGTTCGTTGACAAACGCACCCCCAATTGGAAAACTGCTTGAGAGTTATCGCATGAACCCAGTATCTGAAGAGCCTCTAACAAAAGACGCCTAAGAAATTGAGATAACTCAAGATCAAAACGAATGCACTTTTTCCCAAATCAAGGTTCTTCCCTGAGTGACACCTCTATAAACTCGCACAGGTGGAATCAAGATCATTTGCTCTCCATCAAATTCGACTTGACGAACTTGATCTGAACCCATGCGTTCCGGGTCTGATGCCATGTCCACTCGAGTGGTTAGGACCTTTCCGTCGAAGACAAAATGACCACCATAAGATGAATATTCTCTAGGAGCGTCTTTTTCATTCAAGTGTTCAGCGTTGTTACAAAGAGCACAAATCATTCGATTGTTCCTAGTGAAACATAAAACACCCAAAGGCTCTGGCCCAAAAGGATGAAGGCCTGGCCCTCCATGCTCGTCACGCCCGATGGTTTTTACCAAATGCCAAGTGCCATACAAATCCATCTTGATTCCTTTGATTGATTAGAAACTGACTCTCACGTCTAGAGCCTCGAGAGAACAAAAGCGAAGTGATGCATTAACTCTGGACTGAGTTTAAACGCCGCTCCACAACCAAGGGTTTTCCAGAAGACCGGTGCACCCAAACTCAGTCTCAATTCTCTTGAAAGACTACAAAAATTCATATTAGCAAAAGTTAAACGCGTGCATAATCTTCCTTAAATATACCTTTCAATGATGACCCCCCAAGGGATTGAAAGACTATTGGAGCTTAATAATTTGGGAGTTTGCGATGGCAACAGCATTGGTGAGAAATTTAAAGATCAACTACGAGGTGGTAGGGAACACGGGTCCATGGATAGCACTCACCCCCGGTTCGAGACGCTCGTACCATGAGTTACTCGATTTTGCCAAGTCTATTGCATCCTCTGGCTACCGAGTTCTTTTGCATGACCGGAGAAATTGTGGCTCATCCGATGTAGGCTTTGATGGATCAGCCTCTGAGCATGAGGTCTGGGTCGATGATTTGCACGAACTGGCCCAGCAGTTGGGGGCCTTACCATTGGCTGTTGGTGGATCGTCGGCGGGAGCAAGACTCGCCATCCTCTTTGCCATCAGGCATGGTCAATCGGTAAGTTCACTCTTATTGTGGCGCGTAACGGGCGGTCAAGAAGCGGTCGACCATTTGGCACAAAACTATTACGGACAATTCATCACCATCGCAAAAGAAGGTGGAATGAAAGCCATTTGTGAAAGTGAGCACTTCGCCCAATGCATCAAAGACAACCCATCAAACCGCGACAAATTATTGGCCACCGATGTTCAAGAATTCATCAGGGTCATGACTGTGTGGCGTGAACGGTTCTATGAATCCTCTACTTTGCCCATCGTCGGTGCAACAGAGGCACAACTCAATTCAATCTCAGCACCAACTTGCCTGATCGCGGGTAACGATATTATCCACACGCCCGAAACAGCACTTAAAGCTTCCCGCTTAATTAAGAACTGCGAGCTCCATGACGATGTGGTCCGAAAAGTCCCGCCCGAGCAGTTGCTCAAAGAATGGGACCGTCAGGAGTGGCGAGAAGCCGAACCCAAAATGGCATCACTTTTCACCTCATTCCTCAAACGTCACTTCATTGTTTAACCCTTAAGGAT
>DAISKH010000046.1:2395-20199 GCA_036821105.1 Limnohabitans sp. | reverse complement strand
ACTGTTCCACCCTCGGCCACAATCTTGAACGCATTGGCTGACAAATCCTTGGTGTCGACAAAGTTCGCTTTGACACGGGTTGAGAGCAATATATTTTTGCTGCGCTCGGTCATACCATTCAAGGGCGCCACCTGGAGTTCATTAAGAACTGACTTCACATTGTCCACTTGGGAGACGATTTGAGTCACGTACTCTTTGTCCCTTGCGTTACTCACCTCACCCGTGATCAATGCCAAGCGGTTGTAGCTTGAAACATTGGCATGGGCTTTGTCGCCCAAATTGTCCTTGATGCGAGACGTTGCCTTTAATTCAATGGCCTCATCTTCGAGCTGAGTGCCAGAGCTGCGACGGTCAGAGACCACCATGGTTCCTCCAACAAAGCCACCCACCAACATTGGCGCACAAGCCTCAAGGCCCAAGGCGGTCAACGCCACAAGTAAACCCAAGCGAAGGGTGCGATTTTGAATAAAACGTGTCAATGCTGTTGAATTTTTCATGGTTGTCCTTCCTGATCCCCTAACAATTGTGTATCCACACCGTCGCACAAGCAGTGCAATATGAGCAAGTGCACCTCCTGGATGCGGGCCGTTCTTTCATGAGGCACACAAATGTGCACATCCGTCTCTCTTAATGATTGGGCAATCTTGCCACCGCCCTTGCCTGTCAAAGCCACCACCGTCATCTCCCGTTGATGGGCGGACTCGATCGCTTTCAAGACATTGACCGACCCACCACTGGTGGAGATGGCCAAGAGCACATCACCCCCTTGGCCCAACGCCCTCACTTGCTTGGCAAAAATTTGACTGAAATCGTAATCATTACCAATGGCCGTCAAAATCGAGCTGTCCGTGGTGAGCGCTATGGCACCCAACTCTGGACGCTCACGCTCAAATCGACCCACAAACTCTGCAGCGAAGTGCTGTGCATCGGCAGCCGAGCCTCCGTTGCCACACACCAAAACCTTGCCCCCACTGGTCACGCAGGCCAGTAGCGCTTGAATGGCCGAGGCAATGGGCTTGGATAAGACCTGTGCCGACTGATACTTCAAGTCAGCACTGTCGATAAACTGTTGTTCAATACGTTGTTCTAGCATTGGGTGCTCATGGTCCGGTTCGAGACTTGGCAAAGCTAAAGCGAAGGGGTCAACAAAGTCACCGGAGCGGTTTGCCCTTATGATTGCCAACATCACGCTTAGAAATTGTGTGTGATCATACCAGTCCCCTAGGCAGCAAAGCGCTTAAAAGTTGCATTGAACATGGGGTTTTTACACCACCATGAAACCAGGGCTCGAACCCCTTAGAACTCAATACTTGGAAGGCTAGAGGTGATAGACCCATGAGCACATCCTTTCAAAACGCATGCCTCGCAGCCCGGGAGATTGTGGGCCAACAGTCCCTCCCGGGCTCAACTCTTTATGTTGTGGCCTCACCGATTGGCAACTTGGCAGACATCACCTTGCGCGCGCTTTATGCGCTTCAAGTGATGGACTATGTGGCTTGCGAGGACACACGCCACACCCAGCAATTGTGCAGAAGCCTGAGCATTGATTTACCCGCCTCGAAATGCATCGCCGTTCATCAACACAACGAGCACGAGGGCGCACAGCGTGTGGTCTCACTCTTACGAGAGGGGTTTCGGGTCGCGTATTTGAGCGATGCTGGCACGCCTGGGGTGAGTGACCCCGGTGCCATTTTGACGCATGAGGTCAAACGTGAAGGCTTTCGGGTCATGCCCATCCCAGGCGTCTCCAGTGTCACTGCGCTATTGAGTGTGAGTGGGGTGATCGAATCGGATGGGCCGGGGTTTGTGTTTGTGGGTTTTTTGTCTAGCAAAGCCACCCTTCGACAAACGCAAATCCAATCGATGAGCCTGCAACCCCACGCCCAAATTCTTCTTGAAGCACCCCACCGTATTGTCGCGACCGCCAAGGCGCTTGCCGCATTGGGAGACCGAGCGCTGACACTGGGGCGGGAACTCACCAAGCAATTTGAAGAGATCGTGACCTTGCCCTCCAACATGCTTGAGGGGTGGCTTTTGGCATCTAGCGAGCGTCAACGTGGTGAGTTTGCCCTCCTTGTGCACCCTTTGAAATCAAAGGGTTCAGACAACGAAGAAGTCACCGCGCTTGACACCCGCGTTCTAAAGCTCTTACTGCCCCATCTTCCTCTCAAAACGGCTGTGGCCTTGAGTGCAGAAATCACGGGGCAAGCCAAAAAACCTCTCTATGCCATGGCCTTGGCACTGAAGGGCGAAGACTCCACCGACCACGAACTCTGAGCTTTAAGCTCACCAGCAAGTCTTAAGCTTAAAGGTGAAGTATCTGGGCTCTCTTGACTCGGCATGGGTATAAACACTTATGCGAAAAATCATTTTTTCGCAAATAATTGTTTTCATGCGCACCATCAAGTCCTCGCCCTTGCCACCCAAGGCCTCAAGTTCACCTTTGGCCAGCACAACATTGAGCGATCAAGCTTTTGAGTGTTTGCGCCGTGATGTCATGATGGGGCACTTTGAGCCGGGGCACAAATTAAAGCTCGATGAGCTCCAAGCCCACTATGGCTTTTCCAATAGTCCCTTGCGAGAAGCCATGAGTCGCTTGAGTCAAGACGGGCTCATCCGCCTGGATGATCGCAAAGGCTTTCGGGTGTGTGAGATCAACGCCTCAGATCTAGAGGACATCACCCAAATGCGCTTACTCCTGGACATTCAAGCTCTAAAAAGCGCCCTCTCCAAAGGGGACGATGCTTGGGAGGCGGGAATCGTCTCGAGTCATTACACCTTAGAAAAACTTGAAAAAAACATGGGCCAGGGCTCTGAGTCCCTGGGAGACACCTGGGTATTGGCGCACAAACAGTTTCACATGGCGATTTTGAGTGCCTGCCACTCGCCTCGGTTATTGCAAGGTTGTGCTTCCCTTTTTGATCAAGCTGAGCGCTACCGCCAATTTGCCGCCAAGCACCGCCAATCTCCTAGAAAAAAGTCCAATGAGCACCACACCATCATGCAAGCTGTCTTGGCACGCGACTCCGCTTTGGCCTGCCGCTTGATTGAACAACACCTCTTGAACACGCAGAGCCATGTTTTGAGTGCCCTCGCCCTCATCTCCAACAACCAGCATTGACCAGGAGCCCTTTTTTTCTAGATGTTGATGGGGATTTGAATCCTTTGAAAGTTTTTTTCGCTCTTTAATTTTTTCTTTCCCCTTTTCTTATTTTGCCTTTTCTGCTTTCTTTTTTTCTGCTTTCCTTTTTCTTCATCCTCTTAATTTAACAAGACCTAATCTTTGGAGTCATCATGAAACTGCTTTCCTATTCACACCACGGCCATGAAACATGGGGCGCTGTCTCTGGCGACCATGTGATCGATCTCGGAGCCCATTTCCCGCAATATCCTGGGTTGGTGGACTACATTGCCAGCGACGCTTATTTGAACGCGGCCAAAGATGTGGTGGGTCTCGCACCCCATGCCAAATTGAGTGAGATCACCTTTTTACCCGTGATCCCTCGTTCAGAGAAAATCATCTGCGCTGTGCGCAACTACATGGATCACCATCAAGAGGTTTTGGCCGCTGGTATGCACCGAGAGCTCTCCGAGGAACCCCCCATATTTCTTCGTGTCTGGAGAAGTCAATGCGCGCACCTTCAGCCCATCGTTCGTCCTCGCGTGTCTGAGTCCTTGGACTGGGAGGGAGAGCTTGCGGTGATCATCGGTAAAGGCGGGAGAGACATCGCTGAGAAAGATGCTTTTGATCACGTTGCTGGCTACTCTTGCTACAACGACGGAAGCGTGAGAGAGTGGCAGTTCCATGCCAAGCAAATTGCATCAGGCAAGAACTTTGAATCCACAGGCGGCTTTGGGCCTTGGATGGTCACCGCCGATGAGATCGATCCCAAACGAAACTTAAAACTCGAAGTTCGCTTGAACGGAGAGACTGTTCAATCTAGCCACACGGGGCACATGATCTTTAGCATTGCTAAGTTGATTCAATACTCCTCCACCATCTTTACCCTGGCCCCTGGTGACGTCATTGCCACAGGAACTCCTGCTGGCGTGGGTTGGAGCAGAAAGCCTCCCCGTTTCATGAAAGCGGGCGACATTTGCGAGGTTGAAATTGAAGGTGTGGGCACACTCATTAACCCCATCGTTGACCAAGCTTGAGGGAGTTATTAATGGATCACCCCTCAGCGCTTCAAGAACTCCTTGGACTGAGGGTGATGAGGAGAGCTCCAACGGCTGAGACGCCAACCCAATGAAGCTCTCTATCAATTGACATACTTAAAACCAATAAGTCGAAATTTAAGTCGAAATCTAAATCGACAAGTCCAACAACCAACACCCCGAGGTGAGAGGAGACCCACATGAAAAGACGTTCGATTTTGAAAGCCAGTGCTGGCGTCCTAAGCCTAGGGACCCTCCCGCCCTTGTGGGCTGAGGCCTACCCAGATCACGCCATCAAAATCTTGCAAGGCTTCGCACCCGGTGGCAACGCGGACAATATCGCTAGAGCACTGGGCAACGAGATGGGCAAGTCGTTCAATCAAAGCTTTGTGGTCGAGGCACAAACGGGTGCTGGAGGCACCATTGCCGCCACGACCGTAGCTCGCGCCAAACCCGATGGCTACACCTTGCTTTTAGCCACTGGTGGGCATGCCGTGGCGGGGGCTCTTTACAACAGCTTGGCCTACAAAACTGTGGCCGACTTTGAGATGGTCTCCACCATCACCTATTTCCCATTTTTGATTGTGACCTCAGCCGAGTCCAAGTTCAAAAACTTGAGCGACTTGCTTGATGCCGCCAAAAAAGCCCCCGAGTCGGTGAGCTTTGGTTCGGCCGGCATTGGCTCGACCCATCACTTGGCTGGTGAATTGCTCGCCAAAATGGCCAAAGTGAACTTGCTGCATGTCCCCTACAGAGGAGATGCGGCCTCGATCACTGCGCTTTTGGCCAACGATGTCAGTTGTATTGTGGTACCACCCACTGCGGTCACCTCCAACATCAAGGCTGGAAAGATTCGCGCCTTGGCCACCAGTGGTGCACAACGCTGGTCTGGAATGCCCGAATTGGCGACCGTGGCCGAGCAAGGTGTTGCCAACTATGACGTCAGGTCTTGGGCTGGTTTGATGGCTCCAGCAGGAACCCCCAAGGCTATCGTTGAGCGCTTAAGCCAAGAGGTGAACAAAGCCCTCACGGTAGCCAGCGTCAAATCTCGCCTTGAAGACATGGGAGGCGACGTGAAAGGCAGTACCCCTGAGGAGATGAAATCCATGGTCAGTGCTGAATTACAAAAGTGGATTCAAGTTGTGGCTGATGCCAAAATCCCCAAACAATGAGATTGGGCTAATTAAAGCTTGATCAGCTGAGCCTGCCATCAACACCAACCCCAACCAACCATAGAAAGCCATCCGACCATGAGCCTCATTCGCATCCGTAAAAGAAGCCTCACCATTGAGACCACCTACCATGAAGGTGGGCCCGTGGCCGACCATCCATTGAAATTGGCCGCTGCTTGTGCGGTGATTGAAAACCCCTACGCCAATCGCTACGAGCCCGACTTGATTCCCTTCATGAAGGAGTTGCGAAGCTTAGGCACTCTCTTGGCGCAAGAGTTGGTCGACACCTTGGGTAAGGACAACATTGAGGTCTACAGCAAAGCCGCCATCGTAGGGGTCAATGGTGAGCTCGAGCACGGTGCCGTCTGGCACGAAGCGGGAGGCTGGGCGATGCGCGCGCTCTTGGATGAGCCCAAAGCAATGGTGCCCGCTGGCAAGGCCGTTGGGGCTTGTGGTTTTAGGTTGATGGTGCCACTGCACTACATCCACGCCTCCTATGTTCGTAGCCACTTCAACACCATGGAGATTGGCATCCAAGATGCACCCCGCCCCAATGAGATTTTGTTTGCCTTGTTAATGGGCACGGGCCCACGGGTTCACTCGCGCTTAGGGGGCCTTAAAAAGGAGGATGTGTCCGTGCATGACGGGCAGCGCTAATTCGGCATGAAGTCGGCAAGCAGTCACTGAGTTCGCACTCAGCATTAATCACTCAAATCAGGAGATTCACGAATGAGCACATTTTCCCCAAAACTCTCACACATGGGCATGTCTTGTTTTGATGTTGAAAAAATGTTGGTGTTCTACACTGGTGTCTTCAACTTCAAAGTGACTGACAAAGGACACGGGCGTACTTTCCCGTTTCTATTGGCATTTTTGAGTGCCAGTCCCAGCCAGCACCACCAACTCGTGCTCTCTCAAAATAGAGCCCCAGGCTGTCCAAGCACGGTCATGCAATTGTCCTTTTTGGTGAACACGCTGTCTGAACTGCGCGAGGCCAAGGCGCGCGCAATAGCGCACGGCGCCACCAATGTCCGGGGCTTGAGTCATGGCAACGCATTGTCTATTTATTTCTCTGACCCAGAAGACAACACGGTGGAGGTTTACATGGACACGCCGTGGTATGTGGCACAACCCCATGGCGACCCATTGGATTTGGATTTGCCTGACGAAGTGATTTGGGCGCAGACTGAAAAAATCGTTCGGGCTGATCCAACGTTCATGCCCGCACAAGAATGGTCTAGTCAAGTATTTTCAAATTAATACGCCGTGCAGTTCACGGCTTGCTCGCTAAGAACAGCTCCCAATTGATGAGTGATCGGTGCGATCTGTAAACCATGTGTCCGGTATGGACCCAACAGGGTTGGTGCGGCTGGCGGGGATCGAACCCACGACCCTTGGCTTCGGAGGCCAATACTCTATCCACTGAGCTACAGCCGCATCCGTTTTTTTGTTGGTGCGCCATTGTAAGCGGGTGACTCGCAATTTGGTACGAGAAAATTGGGTCTACACTGGTGTTGTTTCGCAAGTGGACAGTAGTGTCGTTATAATAGTGGTCTTACATTCCACCCTTACTTTGAGGCTTGCATGAGCGACCAGCACACCCAAGACGACGACCACAACCCGATTAAAACACCCAAGCAATTTGCCGTTGTGGTGTTGGCCTCCTTCGTGGTGCCGATTTTCATCATCATTGGATTGGTTTATTACGTCACCTCAGCCAATAAGCCCACGGCTGGCTCAGACAACACCCCTGAGATGGTCACTGCTCGCATTCAAAAGGTCGGTGCTGTTGCCATTAAAGACGCCAACAGAGTCCTCAAAACCGGTGAAGAGGTTTTCAAAGCTCAGTGCACGACTTGTCACAGCATTGGCGCTGCAGGCTCACCCAAGTTCGGTGATGCCGCTGCTTGGGGCCCACGTATCAAAAAAGGCTATGACGCTTTACTCCTGTCTGCCCTAAAAGGCAAAGGAGCTATGGGCGCTCAAGGCGGCGGAGACTTTGAAGACATTGAAGTCGGTCGCGCTGTGGTCTACATGGCCAATGCTGGCGGAGCCAAGTTCCCCGAACCCAAAGCTCCCGAGGCACCTGCTGCCAAGTAATTGCTCACTGACTCAGGCTTAACTCATTTGCTGTCCTTGAGCCTGAGCTTGGTCTAGGACTTGGTCTAGGACTTGGACTTGGACTTGGACTTGGACTAGGACTTGGGCATTGGCTTAGACTTTGGTTTAAGCTTAATGATCGGTGTCCCCTCAAACCCCCTCATTCAGGGGGTTTTTTATTGTCCGCGCACTTATTCTGCCTGCGATTCCCCAATTGCCATTGGAAAACGGCTGAGGTCGTCACCCATCAATGCCAAGCTGGCTTTAAAGCCTTGGGCCCGATGATGGGCTCAACACGAACTTGAAACGACCAGGTAGCTCAGCGCTATCAACTTTTTCTAGACCAGGCCACACGCTCTCCAAACAATTTGCGGCATGCCACATGTCTTGGGTATGCACGATCCCAAAACCAAGCGATGTGTTCAAGTAAAGACGTCCTGACTCATCTTCGAAGGCCTGCAAAAATGTCGCCTCTAAACCCGTATGTGACTTAAGGGATACGGCATGCTTGGAGTCACCATGATCAGTACCTTGGCCAGATTCAAGCGTATGCACTCGCCAGATCCAAGGCGTATGGGCAAGTTCCACATAGACCCGTTGTGGACCATTTTGAAAATACCACTGCCCCAAGTCGTCATGGGTGTAGTTGCGCTCGATAAACTCGCGAAGAGCCGTGTGCTCGAGCCTATCGCCTTTAGCGACCAAAAAATCACCCTTGGCTTGAACTTTGTCATCCCTTAAAAACCAGTTACCCCTACCATCAAGTCCTAACCAACCAAAACAATGGGGCACATTGGGCCATTTGCGCATGGCGTCTTTGACTAAATCGTCCATGGTTTGATGTCGGTTGGGGTGCTCGAGGGCGTATAAGATTTAGCGTTTGAATCAAGGCGAAACACCCCAAACCCAAACAAAAAGGGGGCAACGACAAAGCACCTTTAGTGTAAAACCGCTGGTGTAGCACCCAAGATTTGAGACTCCTCCAGTGTTCCTGGCGAAGCATGATGCACCACCAGTCTCCAGCCCTGCGGGGTTTGGTGATAAACATTGGTCGCAATCACATAACCCTCAGACAAGCCTTCGGGCAAAGCGACTTGGATGCGCTCGAGTACGCTGTGCATGGCACAGGCCATGGACTCAACTTTCTTCACGCCCAGGGCGACCACAGGGATTGCACCCTGGGCAAAGATGGCTTCGAAAGACTCGCGAATCGCACCCGCCCCGACAAGCCTTGATCCCCCCGGATGGACACAAACAATGTCGTCCTCATCAGCCCAACAAGCCATCAACTTGTCTAAATTGGCTGTTTGTAAGGCTTCGTAGAAGGCATTCTCCACTTCAGTGGCAGAACCACCCAGAGTGAAGCGTTGTTTGGGTTTGGACATGATCAATCATCCATTGAGTCATAGAGTCATAGGGTCATTGGGTCATTGAGTTTTGGTCGTTTGGCCAAAGGAACACGCCAAGCACACAGCACACAAAGCAACCAGTTCACCAGGGTGTGGCGCTCACCTCAAGCATCACCGATCAAAAAGGGACTTTAACCACCAGCAGCACAAAACCGCACAGAGTGAAGAAATCCCAAACACCAGCGCTTCAGAGTAAAAGACCAACCCAAGTTAAGCTCAATAAAACTCGATACTCAATGCTTTTTCATGAAGCGACGGGCGGCAGCGACCTCTGCGGCCATCACCGCCAACTCGCTTTGAGCCATGGCGAGATCGATGTCAGATTTTGCGTTTTTGACGGCCTCTTGTGCTTGTTGCTGAGCGATCAACGCCTTTTCTTCATCAAGGTCTTTTCCACGAATGGCTGTATCAGAGAGCACAGTGACGGCGTGGGGTTGTACCTCGATGATGCCACCTGCCACGAAGATAAATATTTCTTCCCCATCGGTAGACTCAATGCGCACGCTCCCGGGCTTGATTTTCGTAATCAAGGGCGTGTGGCGAGGATAAATGCCCAACTCGCCTTCCACGCCGGGCAACACCACAAAACGGGCCTCACCCGAGAAGATCGATTCCTCAGCGCTCACAACATCCACGTGCAGGGTACTCATGTCATTCATTCCTAGAAGGTCTTGCAAGTCGGGCCGACTCAGGTCTCGTTTGAAGGTGACTGGCACCCCTCAAACAAATCCAAGGCTTGGCCCGAACAACTCGCTTTAAATTTTCTTGGCTTTCTCAAACGCTTCGTCAATGGTGCCCACCATGTAGAACGCTTGCTCAGGCAAATGATCACACTCACCCGCCACAATCATCTTAAAGCCGCGAATGGTCTCAGCCAAAGACACGTACTTGCCTGATGTGCCTGTGAAGACCTCGGCCACGTGGAAAGGCTGGGAGAGGAAACGCTGAATCTTACGAGCACGGGCCACCACGAGCTTATCGTCAGGTGCTAACTCGTCCATACCGAGAATGGCAATGATGTCACGCAACTCTTTGTAGCGCTGCAAGGTGCCTTGCACTGCACGAGCTGTGTTGTAGTGATCCTCACCCACGACGTTGGGGTCGAGCTGGCGGCTGGTGGAGTCCAAAGGATCCACAGCGGGATAAATACCCAAAGCAGCGATGTCACGTGAGAGCACCACAGTCGAGTCCAAGTGAGCAAAAGTGGTCGCAGGTGATGGATCGGTCAAATCGTCAGCAGGCACATACACGGCTTGGATTGAAGTGATGGAACCCACTTTGGTGGAAGTGATCCGCTCTTGCAAACGGCCCATCTCTTCAGCCAGCGTTGGCTGATAACCCACCGCAGAAGGCATCCGGCCCAACAGAGCAGACACCTCAGTACCGGCCAAGGTGTAACGGTAAATATTGTCCACAAAGAAGAGCACATCACGGCCTTCGTCACGGAATGACTCGGCGATGGTAAGACCCGTCAAAGCAACACGCAAACGGTTTCCAGGAGGCTCATTCATCTGACCATACACCATGGCCACCTTGGATTCGCTCAAATTGTCGGAGTTCACCACGCCAGACTCCATCATCTCGTGATAGAAGTCATTACCTTCACGGGTTCTCTCACCCACTCCAGCAAACACTGAGAGTCCTGAGTGCGCTTTGGCGATGTTGTTGATCAACTCCATCATGTTCACGGTCTTACCCACACCCGCACCACCGAAGAGGCCCACCTTACCGCCTTTGGCGAAGGGGCAGACCAAGTCAATCACTTTGATGCCGGTCTCGAGCAATTCTTGTGAAGGGCTCAATTCGTCGTAAGCAGGTGCTTTTCTATGAATGGAGGCTTCTTGGGAAGCGTCCACAGGCCCACGCTCATCAATGGGGTGACCCAGCACGTCCATGATTCGGCCCAAGGTCCCTTTGCCCACAGGCACAGTAATCGCTTTACCGGTGTTGTCCACCATCAAGCCACGGCGAAGTCCGTCAGAGGACCCGAGGGCAATCGTGCGCACCACGCCGTCGCCGAGTTGCTGCTGCACCTCAAGCGTCAAATTTGTACCTGCAAGTTTCAATGCATCGTAGATGTGGGGCATTTGGTCGCGTGGAAATTCCACGTCCACCACAGCGCCAATACATTGAACAATTTTTCCTTGTGCCTGAGCCATTTTTTTGCTCCAAATAGAGATAAAACTGAAATTCTGAAAACTGCTTTAATCGAAGTAATTCAACTTAAACGGCGGCCGCTCCGGCCACAATCTCGGAGAGTTCCTTGGTGATCGCGGCTTGACGGGTCTTGTTGTAGATGAGCTTGAGCTCGCCAATGACGCTGCCCGCATTGTCAGTGGCGGCCTTCATGGCCACCATGCGTGCAGACTGCTCAGAGGCCATATTCTCAGCCACGGCTTGGTACACCAAGCCTTCCACATAACGGACCAACAAATCGTCAATCACTGCATGTGGATCGGGTTCATACAAATAGTCCCAAGCATGCGCTGACGCTTTTGACTCTTCCTTCATCTTGCCCGTGGACAAGGGCAACAACTGCTCAATCACAGCCTCTTGTTTCATGGTGTTGATGAACTGGGTGTAGCACAGATACACAGCCTTCAATTGACCCTCGGCATAGGCATCGAGCATCAACTTAACAGGCCCAATCATGCGCTCCAAATGAGGTGTGTCACCGAGTTGCACGACACTGGCCAAAACCTTGGCGTTGATGCGGTTCAAAAAACCCAAGCCCTTGTTGCCAATGGCCACTGTTTGTGCGCTCTCCCCATGGGTCTCCATCTCTTTTAGGCGATGCGTGAGAGCTCTGAGCACATTGGTATTCATCCCGCCGCACAATCCCTTATCGGTGGTGATCACAATGAAGCCCACGCCCTTCGCGTTCACATGCGCCTTCATGAAAGGATGCACATACTCGGGATGCGCCTGCGCTAAATTGGACGCAATGTCGCGAACCTTGGCGCTGTAGGGCCTGGCCGCGCGCATGCGTTCCTGCGCTTTTCTCATCTTGGAGGCGGCCACCATCTCCATGGCCTTGGTGATCTTCTTGGTGTTTTCCACCGATTTGATCTTGCCTCGTATTTCTTTGCCGACTGCCATTTAAGGCTCCTTTGCGTGAGCTCTTGGGTTAGCCAAATGATTTCTTGAACGCTTCAAGTGCTGCGGTCAACTCGGCCTCAGCCTCCTTGTCCATCGCCTTGTCGCTTTCCAATTTGGCCAGCAGTGCAGCGTGATTGGATTTCAAATGGTGGTGAAGGCCCGCCTCAAAGTGAAGAACTTGCTTGACCTCAATGTGATCCAAATAGCCTTTGTTCACTGCAAAGAGTGTGGCTCCCATCAAACTGATGGACAAAGGACTGTACTGGGCTTGTTTGAGTAGCTCAGTCACACGTGCACCGCGGTCCAACTGCTTGCGAGTCGCCTCATCCAAGTCGGAGGCGAACTGCGCGAACGCGGCCAATTCACGGTACTGGGCCAAGTCGGTACGAATACCACCCGACAAGTTCTTGACCAATTTGGTTTGCGCTGCTCCACCGACGCGGGACACAGAGATACCGGCATTGATCGCAGGACGGATACCAGCGTTAAAGAGGCTGGTCTCCAAAAAGATTTGTCCATCGGTGATCGAAATCACATTGGTCGGCACGAAAGCCGAAACGTCACCCGCTTGGGTCTCAATAACGGGCAATGCGGTGAGAGAGCCGGTTTTTCCTTTGACAGCGCCTTTGGTGAACGCTTCAACATAGTCGGCATTCACGCGGGCTGCTCGCTCGAGCAAACGGCTGTGCAAATAAAACACGTCACCAGGATATGCCTCACGGCCTGGTGGGCGGCGAAGGAGCAAAGACACTTGACGGTATGCCACGGCTTGCTTAGAGAGGTCATCATAAATAATGAGCGCATCTTCACCGCGGTCCCGGAAATACTCACCCATTGTGCAACCGGAGTATGCCGAGACGTACTGCATCGCTGCAGACTCAGAGGCTGAGGCTGCCACCACGATGGTGTAGTCCATGGCGCCAGCGGCTTCCAAAGAGCGAACCACGTTTTTAATCGAGGATGCTTTTTGACCAATCGCCACATAAATACAGGTCATGTGTTGACCCTTTTGATTGATGATGGCGTCAATCGCTACAGCAGTTTTACCGGTTTGACGGTCTCCAATGATCAACTCGCGCTGACCACGGCCAATAGGCACCATGGAGTCAATGGACTTCAATCCCGTTTGCATTGGCTGACTAACCGATTGACGCGCGATCACACCAGGCGCTACCTTTTCAATCACGTCAGTCATCTTGGCGTTGATGGGGCCTTTGCCGTCGATAGGCTGACCCAAAGCGTTGACCACACGGCCAATCAACTCAGGACCTACGGGAACTTCCAAAATACGGCCGGTACATTTAACGGTATCGCCTTCAGTGATGTGCTCATAGTCACCCAAAATCACCGCGCCCACGGAGTCACGCTCCAAATTCAGGGCCAAACCAAAGGTGTTGTTGGGGAACTCAAGCATCTCGCCTTGCATCACGTCCGAGAGGCCGTGGATGCGACAAATACCGTCAGTCACGGAGATGACCGTACCTTGATTTTTAATGTCCACATGGGTAGACATGCCATCGATTTGGCTCTTGATCAGTTCAGAAATTTCTGCGGGATTGAGTTGCATGACTCTTTCCTTTTTCTAGTGGTTAAAGGTCAACGCCTGGGGCCCCTTGGGGACTCAAGCAGTCAACGTGACTTTCATGTGTTCTAAGCGGGCTTTGACGGAGGTATCAAACACCTCATCACCCACCACAACGCGGACCCCACCAATGAGCTCGGGGGAGAGTTCAACGGAGAGGTTTAATTGTCTGGAGAATTTCTTCTCCAAGACCTTTTTCAATCGCGAGAGTGTTTCCTCATCGATGGGATAAGCACTCTCAATGATGGCATCGGACGCACCAGCCAAGGCGTTTTTATGGGCCCTGAACTGCTCAGCAATCTCAGCCATGACCGTCAAACGCTTGTGCTCGATCACCACTCGAAGAAAGTTCATTCCCTCAGCGGGCAAAGTGTGCTTGCCCACACGAGTAATGACTTGCATCAAGGCCTCGCGAGATACGCCAGGATTTTTGGCCAACTCCAAGAGCTGCGCGTCTTGTGCCACCAAGGCCATTTCCTCGAGCCAACTTTGAGTGTCTTCTAAGCTATTTTTGGCTTGTGAAGACTTGAACAAAGCCTCAGCATAAGGTCGAGCGAGTGTTGCCATTTCAGCCATGTCGGTCCCTTTTGCTTGGTCTTAGAGTTGCGCCTGGAGCTGCTCGAGCAGCTGCGCGTGCACATTGGCGTTGACTTCTTTTTGCAAGATCTGCTCAGCGCCTTTGAGCGCCAATTGAGCCACTTGCAAACGCAAAGCCTCACGCGCTTGCACCACTTGCTGCTCTGCCTCGGCACGGGCTTGGGCGATGATGCGCTGGGCTTCAACAACCGCTTGAGACTTGGCCTCTTCGATGATGGAGTGCGCACGCTTTTCAGCTTCAGCAAAATGAGCAGCAGCAAGATCTTTGGTCTTGGCCATTTCTTGCTCTGCATGACGTGTTGCCGAGTGAAGCTCAAATTTGGCTTTTTCAGCGGCTTCTAGGCCATCAGAGATTTTTTTAGCACGTTCATCCAAAGCCCCGACAATGGGTGGCCACACGAATTTCATCGTGAACCACACCAAAATCGCAAAAACGATGGCTTGGATGAAGAGGGTTGCATTAATGCTCACGGCAACGCCTTTCTATGAGTTTGTAAATCCAAACGAGCTTACTTCAATACGAAGGGGTTGGCGAATGCAAACATCATTGCAATACCCAAGCCGATCATGAAGGCGGCGTCAATCAAACCGACCAACAAGAACATTTTGGTTTGTAGCTCATTCATGAGCTCAGGCTGGCGTGCAGCGGACTCAAGGTATTTGCTACCCATGATACCGATACCGATACAAGCGCCGTTGGCACCCAAGCCGATGATCAAACCTGCTGCCAATGCAACGTAGCCGAGAATGTGTTCCATGAAATGCTCCTGAGAGTTGTGATGTTGAAAGAAAAACGGTTTGAGAGTCGAGTTCGTGCGAATCAATGCGCGTCATGCGCTTGACCGACGTACACCAAGGTAAGCATCATAAAAATGAAGGCTTGCAAGGTGACAATCAAAATGTGAAAGATGGCCCAAATTGAGCCCGCGATGATGTGCCCAATGGGCAACAAAATTCCTGACAATGACATGGCCGCATAGGAGCCCATCAAGGCAATCAGCATAAAAAAGAGCTCGCCTGCGTACATGTTACCAAAAAGTCGCATTCCGTGAGAGACTGTTTTGGCAGCAAACTCAATCATCTGCATGACAAAATTGATTGGCCAAAGCACGGGGTGGTTCCCAAAGGGGGCCGTAAAAAGCTCGTGCAACCAGCCACCCAGACCTTTGATTTTGAGGTTATAAAACAAGCACACCAAGAGCACCGCAGAGGACAAACCCAAGGAGGTTGACAAATCCGCCGTCGGTACAACACGCAAATACGCGTGGTGCACCTCTTGGCCCGTGCTCTCGTAATACCAAGCCCAGAGTTGGGGCAAAAAGTCCACGGGCAACAAGTCCATGGCATTCATCAAAAAGATCCACACAAAAACTGTGAGGGCCAGTGGCGCAACAAACAAACGACTCTGCGCGTTGTGCACAATGCTCTTGGCCTGCGAGTCGACCAATTCCACCAAAATTTCAACCGCGGCTTGAAAGCGACCCGGCACCCCAGAGGTGGAGGCTTTGGCTGCGCGCCACAAAAAGAAAGAGCCGACAATTCCGATCAAAATAGACCAAAATACCGAGTCCATGTTGTAGACAGAAAAGTCAACAATCCCAGACATGGTTTTGTTTTGCAAATGCGTCAGGTGATGACTAATGTAGTCACCCGCGGTGAGCACGTGTTCAGTGGAATTTTCAGCAGTCATTTTTGTTCACTGTTTTAAAACGTTTTGATCCACAAACTGGTTCATTGCCTTGGCAGATTTGTACCGCCACATGCAAATCCAATAAATTTTCATCGTGATGGCCATGCCCAAAAGCATCAGCAACCAATTCAATCCATTAAACAATGACGACAAAGCCAACAAGGCAATCATCGCCATGAGTTTCACAAACTCCCAAATAAAAAACCCTCGCATGGCCACGCCAGGATCTTTCGCCTGATTGGACCGCGACAAGCCTCTCGCAAAAAGCAAAGAAGGCAGCAACACAACCAATACACCGTAGCCCGCGGACCATGCATAATTCAAACGATTAGACACGATTCCCGTGACAACACAAAGCACAACACCCACACAGGCTTGCAGGAAAAGAACCGTCGCTATTGAAAACGTGGGGTCTTTCTCGCGAAGCGCCTGAACTTGCTCGGCCGTCCAAGCAACCGGCAAAGGCTCTTCTGTGTCCCACTCACTTTCGTGAGTTGATTTATTGTTGTCCATGTGCATGCTTTTTCAGTACTGCCCCTAGGGGAAACCCGACACTCCTCAATGAGGACGACACCCAAGCACTTTTTGCGATTGGATCTGAACCCAGAGTAAACCCTAGGTTGACTGGTCGTGTTGGCCCAAGACCCCCTGAAATAATGCAGTCTAAGATTGTAAAGGAAAAACACCTGTTCTGGCCAGACCCGCCTATTTTCTTATTTTCAAGATCGGCCTGTCATAATGAGACCCAAGAGAGCTGAGACCGCCTCAAGGGGCGTCCTTAGACCCTTTAGCACTCAAGCTCTTTAACCCATCATTTGAAATGGGCGGGTCGCATTTGCAGTAATTGCCGTATTTGCCACCACTGCCACGCATTGACTCTGACCATGATTGACCCCAAAGACTCCCTCATTGAGTACCCCAGTGACTTCCCCATCAAAGTCATGGGACCCAAAGTGGACCACTTTGTTCACACGTTGACTCAAATTGCCGAGTCTTTTGACCCGCAATTTGACGCTAGCACGGTCGAACTTAGAGAAAGCTCCACGGGCAAGTATTTGGGCGTCACTTTGACCATTCGGGCCACGAGTCGTGAACAATTGGATGCAATTTATCGGACGTTGTCCACTCACCCCATGGTAAAAGTGGTGCTTTAAGCCACCCTCAAAACTCGCCCCCAGCCAAGCTCCTTATTAAGCACCAAGAGAGACTCCAAGGTCAGTCCTTACTCAATTTTTCTAGCCCACTCAAGCCTTTATGTTGATCAAACACCTGGGGGTCGTTGACTACGAGACAACGGCCCTGGCGATGCAGACCTTCACACGGGAGAGAACAGCCAACACTCCTGATGAGTTGTGGATGTGTGAGCACCCAAGGGTCTACACCTTGGGTTTGTCAGCAAGGGCGGGCGATTTACTCCAAGACCTGGGCATTCCCATGGTGCAGACCAACCGAGGCGGACAGATCACTTATCACGGACCAGGCCAAGTCATTGCTTACCCTTTGCTCGATTTGTCACGCCGGGGCTACTTTGTCAAAGAATACGTCCACCGCCTGGAGCAAGCCACCATCAAATGCCTTAATGACTGGGGAGTGAGTGGCTACCGAGTGCCGGGTGCTCCCGGCGTATACGTCAACCCCAAGGATCCCCACGCTCACACCACCTGGGCCAGCCTTGCCGGTCAATCAAAGCCCCCCGCTGGCCCTGAGGTGCACTTTGCCGGTTTGGCCAAAATCGCAGCCCTGGGCGTGAAAGTCTCCAAGCACTGCACTTACCATGGCATGGCGTTGAATGTGGATATGGACTTGACCCCCTTTAGCGCTATCAACCCATGTGGCTATAGAGGACTTCAGGTGACCGATTTACGCCAATTGGGCATCGTGTTAAATTCAGAACAGGCGCAACAAGCTTTGGCTCAAAAACTGGCCCTTTACTTGGAGCCTTAGCCTTGTTCACTTTGTGGCCTTGGCGCTCAGTTCAACGACAAAATTTGCCCAAT
>DAISKH010000046.1:0-2295 GCA_036821105.1 Limnohabitans sp. | reverse complement strand
GCTTCCTACGACCCCAGTGTCAAACAAAAAGCCCAAGCGAAGCTCTCCAAAATCCCCATCAAGGTTCAGGGCACTCAAGAGGTTTTGAAAAAACCCGACTGGATTCGAGTGAAAGCCGCGTCTGCTGGTACTCGTTTTTACGAGATCAAAGATATTTTGCGCTCCAATAAACTCGTGACTGTTTGTGAAGAGGCTTCCTGCCCCAACATTGGCGAATGCTTTGGTGCGGGGACGGCCACTTTCATGATCATGGGAGACAAGTGCACACGTCGGTGCCCCTTTTGTGATGTCGGGCACGCACGACCCGACCCCTTGGATCCACTCGAGCCCGAGCACTTGGCGCAAACCGTCGCAGCCTTGAAGCTCAACTATGTGGTGATCACCAGTGTCGACCGAGACGACTTGAGAGATGGTGGGAGTCAACACTTTGTACAGTGCATTGAAGAAATTCGCAGGCGCTCACCAAAAACACAGATTGAAATTTTGGTACCCGATTTTCGGGGACGCGATGACCGAGCTTTGGGGATCCTGAACGCCTCTCCCCCCGATGTCATGAACCACAACTTGGAGACTGTTCCAAGACTCTACGCGCAAGTGCGTCCCGGGAGTGATTACGCCTTTAGTTTGAATTTGCTCAAAAAGTTCAAAGCCCAACACCCCCACATTCCCACCAAAAGTGGCTTGATGGTCGGCCTAGGGGAAACGGATGAGGAAATTCTCCAAACCATGAAAGACATGCGCGAGCACAACATTGATATGCTCACCTTGGGCCAATATCTGGCGCCAAGCGTACACCACTTACCCGTCGCTCGCTACGTCCACCCCGAGACCTTCAGCATGTTTGAGACCGAGGCTTATGCAATGGGCTTCAAACACGCAGCAGTGGGGCCCATGGTGCGCTCGAGCTATCATGCAGATCGGCAAGCCCATGCTGCCCAAGCTGCCCCTGCATCCACTTTGTCCCCGAATGGTTTCACTCAAGATCCACAACCTCATTAAAGGATTTATCCATGACCCCAGTCGTACTGATCACCGGAGCGAGTCGCGGCATAGGGGCCGCCACGGCAATCTTGGCCGCCCAAAGCGGTTGGGCCGTGGCTGTGAACTACGCCTCCCAAGCCTCCAAAGCCCAAAGCGTGGTGGACCAAATTTTGGCGCTCGGTGGCCACGCCAAAGCCTTCCAAGCCGATGTGAGCGTTGAGGCCGATATCAAGCGCCTTTTTGCAGAGGTCGACCGTGAGTTTGCTGCCATTGGCCCTTTGCGAGGGCTCGTGAACAATGCAGGAATTGTGGACCAAGTTCAACGGGTTGATGAATACAGTTTTGAGCGCGTTGAGCGCATGATGCTCCTGAATGTTGTCTCGCCCTTCATCTTGAGTAGGGAAGCTCTTCTTCGTATGAGCACTCGCCACGGCGGAACAGGCGGTAGTATTGTGAACTTGAGCTCTGTGGCCTCTCGCTTGGGGGGCTCAGCTCAGTACGTAGACTACGCGGCAAGTAAAGGGGCGATTGATTCCTTCACCATTGGATTGGCCAAGGAAGTGGCCTCCGAGGGTGTACGGGTGAACTGCGTGCGCCCTGGCATGATTGACACCGAAATTCACGCCAGTGGTGGGCTACCCAATCGCGTGCGAGATGTTGGCCCGCAAATGCCAATGGGTCGCGCTGGTACTGCCCAAGAAGTCGCACAAGCCATCGTGTGGTTTTTAAATGAAGAGTCAAGTTACTGTACGGGCTCCATTTTGGACGTCTCTGGCGCACGCTAGGTCATCGAGCACCCAAAGGTTTTAAATATTGAGAGTTGAGAGCTGGGTGTTGAGTATTGAGTCCTGATTGTGGATCAAAGTGTGAATTTGGGTGGTTAAAGGGTGAGGGATTGGGATCGGGATTGGGATTGGGATCCATCCCATTGGGTTTTTTTCTATAGTGTTTCTTCTCCCTTTGGTTTAAGCTCCAACACAACCCAAGCATGGGCTCAACCCAAGCGAGGATCTCTTGCACCCCTTCACTAGGTGCTTAAACGACCCTGGCCCTGGGTTTCAAATTTCTGTAACTGCCTGTGATTGACAAAAGGATTTCTCCATGACGGGTCACCCCCACTCTTTGCCCTTGATTGAGCACTTCATCAACGGACACACTCAAGCCGCTCCCAACACGCGTAAGCAAGCCGTCTATCACCCCGCCAGCGGACACGTGAGCAAGGAAGTCGTTCTTGGAGATGCTAGCGATGTGAATGCCGCCGTTCTTGCAGCCCAACACGCTCAGGTGGCTTGGGCCGAATTGCCTCCCATTCGA
>DAISKH010000045.1:12095-20374 GCA_036821105.1 Limnohabitans sp. | reverse complement strand
CATTCACACTTACGATGATCACCGTATCGCGATGTGCTTTGCGCTGGCAAGTTTGAACCCCCAGCACTGCCCGGTGAGAATTTTGGATCCGCGTTGCGTTGGCAAAACTTTCCCTGACTTTTTTGAAACCTTTTTCTCCCTGGCCCACACCCCCAGCGAGCGTATACCGGTCATTTGTATCGACGGGCCGACCGCGTCGGGCAAAGGGACCTTGGCCAGTCTTGTGGCCAAAAGCCTAGGCTACGGTTACCTCGACTCTGGCGCACTTTACAGAATCACCGCTTGGCATGCCAGCAATCTGGGCATTGCCTTGACGCTTGAACATCAAGAAAAAATAGCCCACCAGGTGAGTGAGCTCTCACTTCAATTTGAAGGCGAGCGCATCATGGTGAACGGACAAGAGGTGAGTGAAGCGATCAGGAGCGAGGCCATTGGGATGGCAGCCTCCCAAGTCTCGGCGATGCCTGTGGTGAGACAAGCTCTCTTTGACTTGCAAAGAAACACACGCCGTGTGCCTGGCTTGGTCGCTGACGGGCGGGACATGGGCAGCGTGATCTTTCCAGATGCAGAACTAAAGATTTACTTGACTGCGGATGCACAGACCCGTGCGAAAAGACGACATAAACAATTGATTTCTAAAGGGTTTTCAGCTAAACTGGAGGACTTGCTTGCAGATTTGGAGGCTCGTGACTTGCGCGACACACAGCGCACTGTTGCACCCTTAAAGCCTGCAGTAGGCGCTGTGCTACTGGACAATGCCCATCTCACTATCGAAGAAACAGTGGAGATGGTGCTAAAACAGTGGCAAAGCAAACAGCCTTTTTAACCATTAATTTGGCTGCGGACCGTCTTCTCGAGCCTATGCATCACGCATGTTGAGGGGGCGGATTTTTTAATTTAACCCGCGGGTTTTATCTCGCAACCAATAACTCCACTGCACCTTAATCATTCCCTGCCCTAAGCCCTCAATGGCGAATGGCGAGTCTGTCTATTGTCTGTTGAGTTTCAAGGAAATTTGAATGTCTGAATCTTTTGCCGCCTTGTTTGAAGAATCTCTCAAACGCTCTGAAATGCGCACCGGTGAGGTGATCACTGCTGAAGTGATCCGTGTCGAGCACAACCACGTGGTCGTCAATGCTGGCCTGAAATCCGAAGCTTACGTGCCAATTGAAGAGTTTAAAAACGATCAAGGCGAACTCGAAGTCCAAGCAGGTGACTTCGTCTCCGTGGCCATTGGTAGCGTTGAAAACGGCTATGGCGACACCATTCTGAGTCGCGACACAGCAAAGCGCTTGGCCTCTTGGCTATCGCTAGAGAAAGCGCTAGAGTCCGGCGAATTCGTCACCGGCACCACCAGCGGCAAAGTCAAAGGCGGACTCACCGTTTTGGTCAACGGCATTCGTGCCTTCTTACCTGGCTCACTCATTGACACACGCCCCATCAAAGACTTGTCTCCCTACGAGAACAAGACCATGGAGTTCAAAGTCATCAAGCTCGACCGTAAACGCAACAACGTGGTCTTGAGCCGCCGTGCCGTCGTAGAAGCGTCTATGGGCGAAGAGCGCGCCAAGCTCATGGAGACCTTGAGAGAAGGTTCCGTGGTTCATGGTGTCGTTAAAAATATCACCGAATACGGTGCGTTTGTGGACTTGGGCGGCATCGACGGCCTATTACACATCACTGACATGGCCTGGAGACGTGTGCGTCACCCCAGTGAAGTGGTGCAAGCCGGTCAAGAGATCACAGCAAAAATCCTCAAGTTCGATACAGAAAAGAATCGTGTGTCCTTGGGCCTCAAACAAATGGGCGAAGACCCCTGGTTTGGTGTTGGACGTCGCTACCCACAAAGCACACGCATGTTTGGCAAGATCACCAACATCGCCGATTACGGTGCATTCGTTGAGCTCGAGCCAGGAATCGAAGGCTTGGTGCACGTCTCTGAGATGGACTGGACCAACAAAAATGTCGCCCCCAACAAGATCGTTGCATTGGGCGATGAGGTTGAGGTGATGGTTCTCGAAATTGACGAAGACAAGCGTCGCATCTCTTTGGGCATGAAGCAGTGCCGTGCCAACCCATGGCAAGAATTTGCTGAAGCCACCAAGCGTGGTGACCGTGTCAAAGGCCCCATTAAGTCCATCACTGACTTTGGCGTCTTCGTAGGCTTGGCTGCAGGTATTGACGGCTTGGTGCATTTGTCTGATTTGTCTTGGAACGAAGTGGGCGAAGCCGCTGTTCGCAATTACAAAAAGGGCCAAGAAGTCGAAGCGATTGTGCTTGCAGTGGACGTTGAGCGTGAGCGCATTTCTTTGGGCATCAAACAACTCGATGCTGATCCATTCACCACGTTCGTCTCTGTCAATGACAAGGGCCAAATTGTGACTGGTAAAGTCAAGACTGTGGACGCTAAAGGTGCTGAGATTGACCTAGGTGAGGACATTGTCGGCTACTTGCGCGTGAGCGAAATCTCTCGTGACCGCATCGAAGACGCACGTTCTGTGCTCAAAGAAGGCGACGAAGTCTCTGCTGTGGTGGTCAATGTTGACCGCAAAACACGCAACATCCAACTCTCCATCAAAGCCAAGGATGCGGCTGATCAACAAGAAGCCATGGCCACTTTGAGCCAACAATCTGTGCGCGACAACGCTGGTACCACCAGTTTGGGTGCTTTGCTCAGAGCCAAGTTGGACAACAACGGCTAAATTGGTAACGTTCAACTCACCCCTTGGTGAGTTGAACCCTGAGGGACTCCATGCAAAGCCACAAGCAATGCATTGTCCCCTCAGGTGTTAGACCTCCCCTTGTAACTTTCTCAAGATCCTCATGACACGAAGCGATTTGGTGACCGAGCTCGCAGCGAGGTTTGCTCAACTCACTCACCCTGATGCCGAGTCGGCGGTGAAGACGCTCTTGGATGCCATGAGTGTTGCTTTGATCAAGGGCCACCGTATTGAGCTCAGGGGCTTTGGGACTTTCACGATCAATCGACGCGCGCCACGCATGGGCCGAAATCCCCGCTCGGGTCAAAGCGTGGCCATTCCCGAAAAGCTGGTTCCACATTTCAAGCCCGGCAAGGCCCTTCGAGAGGCCGTGGACCAAAGCGTCATCCCTCCAAAGACATGATTCGCATCCCTAGCATGGTGAACGCCTCATGCATGTGGGTAACGCCAAGTTGCGCTATGGGTCACTCATGTGAATGCGTGCAACCCATCTTGGTCTATCACGAACAATCCTCCTCGTGCTGGAGCACCCCATGAAGCAACTCCTGGGTTGGCTTATCACGATTTGCAAAGTTGCAATTTTTTTCACACTGTTTGCCTTTGCACTCAATAACTTAGAGGATGTGAGCCTTAAGTTTTTCTTTGGCAGACAATGGACTGGCCCCATGATTTTGGTTGTTTTGGCGGTTTTTTCTCTGGGCGTAATGGTCGGTGTGTTGGGTATGCTACCCAGGTGGTGGGCACATCGTCGGTGGGAGTCGAGCAAATTGAATGCCGAAAAAAATGCCTTCAGTCCAATGACCTCAGGCTCAAACTCCACGGACTCACCCGTCAATGACTCGGCCAATCGCAATCCCCCTAACGCCTCACAGCAAAGGACTGATCACCATGGACTTTGATTTGGGCTGGATATTGTTGGGCCTGCCTTTGGCCTTTGTGCTGGGGTGGATGTCCTCACGTTTTGATATTCGTCAACTTAGGCTTGAGAACCGGCAAAATCCCAAAGCGTATTTCAAAGGCTTGAACCATCTCTTGAATGAGCAACAAGACCAAGCGATTGATGCCTTCATTCAAGCGGTCCAACAAGATCCCGACACCAGTGAGTTGCACTTTGCATTGGGGAGTCTTTTTCGTCGCCGCGGGGAATTTGACAGGGCTGTTCGTGTGCACCAACATTTATTGGCTCGCTCTGACTTGAGCCGCGAAGAGCACGAACGCGCTCAAAGTGCATTGGCTTATGACTATCTTAAAGCGGGCTTACTCGACAGAGCCGAGGAAGGCTTCACGAAGCTTAAACATACAGCCCATGATCAAGAGGCTCAATTGGCCTTGTTGAGTATCTTTGAGAAAACCCGAGATTGGCAAAAAGCATTTGAGGTCACAAAGGAAATTGAGCCCAAAGGCCTAGGAGACTTTAAGACTCGGCAAGCCCACTACTTGTGCGAATTGGCTTCTTCGGCACTGAGCTCAACTCCAGCACAGTTAAGCGTGGTCGAGCGACTCTTACTGCAAGCCCAGGAAACAGCCCCACACCACCCCAGAGCATTCTTGGCCAGTGCGGATTTGGCCTATTCTCAAGGACAAACAGCGCAGGCCTACCAAACCTTAATTGAGCTGGCACGCCGCACCCCCACATGCTTACCGCTCCTGTGCGAGAGGCTACTGAGTTGGGCAAGAGCGCTTGGTAGAGTCAAGGAAATCCACACGCTCTTTTTGTCTGCTTACTCCACGCACCCCTCCTTGGATGTCTTAAAGGCGGTGGCAAGTTTGGAGGGCTCCTCTGAAAGAGCTCAAAGTTTACTCAGTCAACACTTGCACAACCACCCCTCCCTTTTGGTCGCCTCTTGGTGGCTGGGGCATGAGCAATTGCAACACGAAGAGGAACGTGCTTTTGTACAAAAAGCATTGGATCAAGCCACCGTTGCGCTCAATCGCTACCGTTGCGCAGCCTGTGGCTTTGAGGCACAAAAGCATTTCTGGCACTGCCCTGGCTGCCAAGCCTGGGACAGCTACCCCAGTCTTAGAATCGAAGAGTTATGAAGCCTATCAACGCGCAATCAATAAAAAATGCCCGGATTTTGGTGGTGGGTGATGTGATGCTCGACCGCTACTGGTACGGTGCAGTTGAACGCATCAGCCCCGAGGCCCCTGTGCCAGTCGTGAAAGTTGTCCGCGAAGAAGAGCGTCTGGGTGGCTCAGCCAATGTGGCGTTCAATGTGGCAAGTTTGGGTTCCCACGCCTCACTATTGAGTGTTGTGGGAGAGGATCCAGCAAGCCATAGCCTTGAAGAGCTCATTTTGCGCACAGGCATTGAGCCCTTCTTGGGGCGTGATCCGGAGCTCAAAACAACTGTGAAGTTGCGCATCATTGGTCGTCAACAACAATTGATTCGAGCCGATTTTGAGGCATTCCCCAAATCAGAAATTTTGGCCTCACAGACGCAGAAATTTGGCGAGCTCGTGGCCAGCCAAGACGCCGTGTTATTCTCGGACTACGGCAAAGGGGGCTTGGCCCACATACAAGACATGATTGAGCTTGCACGCGAGCATCATCGTCCTATTTTGATTGACCCCAAAGGAAGTGATTACTCAAAATATCAAAATGCCAGCGTGATCACCCCCAACAGAGCGGAGCTCCAAGATGTGGTGGGTCCGTGGAGTAGCGAAGCCGAGTTGGAACACAAAGCTCAAGCGCTCAGACAAGAACTCAATCTCGGTGCGGTGCTTGTGACACGAAGCGAAGAAGGGATGAGTCTCTTTGATAGCCAAGGTTCGTGCCATGTGAAGGCACAGGCTCTTGAGGTGTTTGATGTTACTGGCGCAGGCGATACTGTCATTGCCACATTGGCGTGTTTGCTCGCATGTGGAATGAGCCTTCGAGAAGCGCTCCCTTGGGCCAACCGTGCGGGGGGCTTAGTGGTGGGCAAATTTGGAACAGCAACTCTGAGTTTTGAGGAGCTTTTTGCATGAGACTGATCGTCACTGGAGCCGCTGGATTCATCGGCAGCAACATCATTCGCGGCCTGAACGCCAGAGGCATCACCAATATCGTGGCTGTTGATCACCTCAAAACGGGGGATAAGTTCAAGAATTTGGTCAATCTGCAAATCGAAGATTACGTCGACAAATCTACTTTTTACGATCTTTTTGCAGCCAAACACTACGGCCATGTGGAAGCGGTCTTTCATGAAGGGGCTTGCAGTGACACCATGGAGCATGACGGTGTCTACATGATGCACAACAATTATGAGCGCACATGCCAACTTTTTGAAAGCGCACAAGAGCAAGGCACTCGACTACTCTACGCCTCCTCAGCCGCCACGTATGGCAACTCGCAAATTTTTATAGAGTCACCCCAATACGAACAGCCCTTGAATGTATATGGATACTCGAAGCTTCTTTTTGATCAACGCATGCGAAAAATCTGTGGACCAGAGTGGCGCCAAAACACCTCCCAGGTCGTTGGCTTTCGCTATTTCAATGTCTACGGCCCTCACGAGCAACACAAGGCGCGCATGGCGTCAGTGGCTTACCACCAACATCATCAGTTTTTAAGCCTAGGACGGGTCAAACTTTTTGGTGGCTACGATGGCTACGCCAATGGTGAGCAAAAGAGAGATTTTGTCCATGTCTCAGATGTGGTTGCAGTCAATCTTTGGTTTTTTGATCACCCACAACAAAGCGGACTATTCAACTTGGGCTCGGGTCGCGCACAGCCCTTCAATGATGTAGCTTTGAGTGTGGTCAACAGCCACAGAACTCGCCAAGGTGAGTCCACCCTGAGTCTGAGCGAAGCCGTGTCACATCAGCTCATAGAGTACATCGATTTCCCAGATTCTTTGAAGGGAAAATACCAAAGCTTCACCCAAGCCAACTTGGATAACTTGAGGTCGACGGGTTGTAATCATGCATTCATGGATGTTCAAACAGGTGTGGCGCAATACATTGAACACCTATTGAGACAACCCGCTTAAAAAGCCTAAAGCTCTCACAAACGGAGGGCTTGATGGCCAAGTGTCTTTGTGGCCAAGTCGCTTTGTAGCTAGAAATCTAGAAGGCTACAAAGTTGGAGCAACTGAAAAGATAAATTAAGCTTTTTGAACCAACGCTTTTTCCAGTTCACCGGCGGCCTTGAGCTCCGCCACCCAAGCGGGCATCTTGCCACGACCCGTCCAACTCAATTGTGTTTGCGTGGGATGCTGGTATTTAATCGGCACCTTGATCCCTGCCCTGCTGGAAGGTTTTTTGGCTGTGGCAGATTTAACCTTGCTAGCCGTTTTCAAAGACCTGTCGGCTTTGCCTACTTTGTCGGCTTTGGATGACTTCGTGCCGAGCTTTGAGAGTGTCGAACTCAACGATGGCTTGGTACTGTACTCAGACTTGGCAGGAACTCCCTCAAGATAGTTCACCAAATCTTCCAACCCTAAACCGCTATCCTTCATGATTGACTTGATTTGCGCAATGGCTTCTTTGTAAGTCTTATTGATCAACGCTTGCTCTTGCTTTTCAAGAGCCATACGCTCTTTGCGCAATTTGGATATTTGGGTTGAGACAGTTAATTTAGTCATGACAATATTTCTCATTCGTATTTGAATGGGATGATTATATGTGAATAATCATGTTAATAATAATTCTTATTATAAGGATATTATGACAGTATTATTTCCTGATTATTGAATAGTTGATGCGCTGAACGTATCAGCCAAGCTTGACCCTTAAATTCACAATGTCGCAAGTGAAATCACCGATCAAAAATCACTGATCAAAATTAAATTTTTATTTGATTTTCTTCTAATTTTCATTCAGCGTGTCTTGTCCTGTATCTATAAAACGTGGATGCATTTTGAATTGATCGCGCAACCGCGCCTTTCACTAAGGGGAGCAGACTTAAGGCTAAAAATTGTAGAATCATCTGTAGCTTTATTTGACGAGCTCAACCTTCTGACAAACACCCACCCACCATCAAAGAGAACTACAAATGAGTGAAGCATTGGTCATTTGCCTTGGGGCCTGCGTGGGTGCTATTTTGCGTTGGCAATTGGGCGTCACATTCAATGGGCTCGTGGCCGTTCCGTTGGGGACCTTGAGTGTTAATTGGATTGGCGGCTATCTTATTGGTGTTTGTGTTGGAGTTTTTCAAACTTGGCCCAGTTTGGATCCACACTGGAGACTGCTCCTCATCACGGGATTTTTAGGAACCCTCACCACGTTCTCCACTTTCAGTGCGGAGGTGGTATCTTTCTTACTGAACGGACGCTACGCGGTGGCATTACTGAGCACGGGCTTGCATCTTTTTGGATCTTTGTCGTTGACCTATTTAGGCCTCAAAACAGTGCATTGGCTGAGTGCGAGCCAGGCCATGCCTTGAGGCTAAACTGCGATGAGTTGATTCTTGGCTTGGGCCACGTTCATCTCTTTGGGTAAGACCACCTCATTTTTAACGGCCAACACCTCCGCCATGATGCTCACGGCTATCTCGGCGGGTGTCTTGGATCCTATGTAGAGCCCAATCGGACCTCGAAGCCGCTCCAAGGACTGGGGCGTTTGATCGAAATGCTCG
>DAISKH010000045.1:0-12085 GCA_036821105.1 Limnohabitans sp. | reverse complement strand
GGCTTGGTTATTTTTTCTGGAGCCAATGGCACCAATATAAAAAGCTTCGCTGGACAAAGCTTCAATCAACGCCAAATCGTCAAGTTTGGGGTCATGGGTTAGCGCAATCACGCAACTGCGTCGATCGGGTTTAAAGGACATCACCACATCATCGGGCATTTCCTGAGTCACGAGCACTTTGGCCAATGACCATCCAGACGAATACTCCTGGCGAGGATCACAAACAGTGACAGAAAATCCATTGAATAGGGCCATTGTTGCCAAATATTCAGACATCTGACCCGCCCCGATGATGAGCATCCGGTATTCAGGACCAAACGTATTACTCAGTCGCTCGGTATTGATCTCCAAAGCCTTGGGAGCAGCGCACGCACTCAAGGTCACGTCTCCCGTAGCAATCTGGGTTTCACGCGTGACCAACTCGCCACCTTCTAGGCGTTTGACCAAATCGACCAGCGCTGTTGAGTCGGGATTGAACTCCAATAGGAGCTCTAGAGTGCCTCCACACGGCAAACCAAATCGATGCGCTTCATCCGCACTGATCCCATATTTCAATTGTTTAGGCGGGCCATCGAGTTGCTCGCCCAAACTGCCCCCACCCGCTGCACTGGCCAAATACGAACGCGTGTAGCGCTGCACCAAATCATCTTCAATGCACCCCCCGGAGACCGAGCCCATCACACTGGAGTCTTCGCAAAGGGCCATGATAGAGCCCACGGGTCTTGGAGATGAACCCCAAGTTCGAGTGACGGTGACCAAAACCGCTCTCAGCCCTTTAAGACGCCAATCCCTCAAGGCTCGCAAAACCATTACATCTAAGTTTTCCATGTCGTCCTCTTTTTTAGCCCCATAAGCCTTGGATCAAGTATCTTGTGAGAGTTACATCTGATCTGATTTGAGCCAAAACAGGCTCAACAGCTTGATAGACCTTAACCCCCAGAAATCCCAACAATCTTGATTTGGGTGACTCAAAAGCTGATTCTTAAGGCAAAATATTCATTATTGATTGATTTTAAACGTGGATGCTTGGCTTGGCCACCCCTGGGTTGTTCACTGGGTCAGCGTTTGACGTCAATTATTACGAATTGTGAACTGCTTTTTCGTCACTTGATTAATCACCTTAGAATCATTTATTCATGAAATTCTTGGCTTTTATTGTCCTCATCCTCACGGCCCAATGTGTTTGGGCTGACTGGGAGAAATTCGAAGAGACTGAGAGTGCCGTGGTCTATATCGACAAGGACAGAATTCAAAAAAATGCACAATTCCCAACCCTTTGGCAACTCACCGATTTAAAACACCCCAATCCACGAGGAGTTTTATCGACTCGGGTGTTACTGGAGTTCAACTGTGACGAGAAAAGTAGGCGTACCATTGCTTTTACCTCTCACAAAGCGCACATGGCCGAAGATAAACCAGTCTACAAAAGCTCTCAAGGTGGTCTCTGGCACCCAGTACAAGACGAGACTGTCATTGCCAAAATGATGGCGCTGGTTTGTGAGCCTTGAGTTTTAAGTCAACCCTCCCCATATCGATGCATATACCGTCAAGTTACTCACGCTTGCCTTTTTGGGGAGTGCCCTTCGTGGTTTTTACATCTAGAGTCATGTCACGCGACGCCATGGACCAGCAACGTCATGGCTGAGGGACTTTTTTCTCGCTTGAAAAATAAGAGCTCACCGTTGAAGCCTGCAACGGCCGCTGTGAGCATCTCTAGCCTTGAAGCCTCGGATCTGGACAGACGACTGAATGTGACGGAGCAAGCTCGCAAGCTCGCTGCCAGTAATTTGCCTAACGCTCAGGCCCAGTCCTTGAGTGGTATTGAGTTACAAATAATTCAAACCATTGAGCAGTTTCGCCAAAAGCGATTTGAGTCTACCCTTCAATCGCTTGAAGGCGTCCAGCAAGATATCTCCCAAATCAACGAACTTCCAGACCTGCAAAACATTTGGCTCATCGAGTCTGAGTTCCAGAAAAATGCAAGTCAAATCGTCTCTGAGCAAAGCCATTTGGTCAGGCGTTTGGCCAGCGCTGCCAAGCGACAAGTCAAGGAACTCGAGCGGTTCAAGCAACGCCACCAACTCCAACGTGATGCAGACTACCCTAGCGGTTCGGGTCAATTTCTACGTTACTGTTTATTGGTTTTTTTGATCGTTATCGAAGCCCTCTTCAATGCAGAATTTTTCTCTGAGGGACTCTCCAGTGGACTGTTAGGAGGTTTCACTTACGCAGCTTCATTGGCAGCGGTCAATATATTGATTTCTTTTTTTCTAGGTAAGAGCCTGGTAAGGTGGATTTTTCACCATGATAAAACTCATAAAGCGTTTGGTTTTTTAGCACTCCTCGTGACGCTCTCTTTTGTCTTTTGTATGGCTTTGGGCATTGCTCACATTCGCGATCAACTCGTTCTCGAATCCCTGGACCCAGCACGTCTAGCTCTGGAGAGCTTACAAACGCATCCTTTTGCATTGGGGGATTTGTTCTCTTGGCTACTGCTCGCTGTGAGTCTCTCCTTTGCCATTGGCGCCATGACAGACGGGCTACTGATTGATGATATTTATCCTGGATACGGCAAAATGGCCAGACAGGCACAAATTGCTTTGAACGATTATTTGGACGAACTCGATGAAATTCGACAAGAGCTTGAGGATGACAAAATACAAGCCTTGGTGGATTTGGACAGTTCTATCGAAAAAGCCAAGCAATCGATTCTGCAGTACCGTGGATTGATCGAAAAAAAGAAATCCATTCGTATGCAGTTCAATCAAATGCTCAGTGAATCCTCTCGCACTCTAGAAGTGCTCATACAGCACTTCAGAACAGAGAATGAAATTCACCGCACTGACGGTGTGAGACCACCTTATTTTGACACCATCCCGACACTGAAAGTTTTAGAGTTACCCTGGGTTGAACAAGATGAGCAACAACTCATACTTCATACTCGGTTAATGCAAACCCTGGCGTCTCAGTCACAAGATATTCGCGACAAATTGAATCAGACCTTTCACCACCACTTGGAACAACTCACCTTTGTGCCCATCGAAGAGTTGGACCCCTTGAACACGAGGTTTCATTGATGGCTAGACTGAGTCGACGCGCAAAAAAACAACAAAGACGAGAAATTGTTTTTGGTCTGTTGATCATTTTGACAGTGGTCATTATTGTCTCACTGGTGGGTTATCAGTTGACTCACCGCTCCGATGGCTATGATCCCGAGACATTGTGTCCTTTGTCTGGCCCCAAAGGTCACTATGTCCTCTTGGTCGATAAAACCGACCCCTTGTCGTTTACACAAAAAACTGCACTGCAAACCTTGTTTGCTGATTTTGTTGAACACAAAGTACCTCAAGGCAACTTGGTGTCTGTCTTTGTCGTGGGCGAGGACTATACGCTTAACTCTAAACCTCTGGTTGAAATCTGCAACCCAGGCACTGGAGAGGACAAGAGCGAATTGACGGCAAACTTAAAGCAACTCAAGCGCCAATACAGTAAGAAGTTCATCACTCCCTTGAGTCAACAGTTTCAGTCCATGATCAGTGATAAATCCTCCAAATATTCACCAATTTTAGAGATGCTTCAAATGGTGAATTTGGAGTCCTATCAGCGCCATCCCATTGAGGGAGAACGCCATTTATTGATCGTCTCGGATATGCTGCACAACACGCAAGGGTTGAGTTTGTATAAAAAAATCCCAACCGTTGAGGAGTTTCAAACAAGCACATATGGACGCAAGTCCTATCTGGAGCTTAAAGATGTGGACGTGGAGCTCTACTTATTGATGAATTCCCCACAATACCAAGGGGACGAGTTGATGGAGTTTTGGCACTCCTATTTTGAGAGTGTGGGCGCAAAGATCTCTCGCATTGTTCCCATGCCAGGCTGAGTAAGCACTCCCCTCTTTCACCTCTGGACGGAGTTTGAGCTCACAGCGACTTGGTGTTTAAGAGTCACCTCTTTTCTTTCTTGCGATGAGCTAATCGACGCCTCGCACACCTCCAAGTTCGCTGCCCCCCAAGCACCGGTGTGAACCGGGAGTTTCGCGCCTCTCAGGGCGTTAAGCAACTCCAGCAACACCAGATCCCTAGGGCTGGTGTCTAAGGTCAAATCAATGTTCTCACGCCCGTTAGGACCATCAATACTCAAGCCATTGGGGGTTTGCCGAATATCGCCGCCTTCACAACTCACCAAGGTCAAGCCAAAAAACGGCTGATGAGGTGCAGTTGCTGGAATTGCAGAGGCTGCCCGGGCTTTCTTAGCCTTCAATTCATCTTGTGCCCCCAAGATTTGATCGGGGGCAGGCCGTCTCTTCCAAGTTCTAAGATCGTAGGGTTGCTCGAATCCCCACTCTGAGATATCAAACCCCAAGTCCATGCTGGAAAAGCCGCCGTAGCCGTTATAAATGGCCGTAGCAGCAGGGCCATCCTCAAAGTCGAGAAACACCGTGTGTGCTCCCACCCCAGATCGACGGGGGTCCCAGTCAAAGGTCTTGGCTCGAACGCTTCGTACAAGACCACCACACAAATAGCGCAATATGTCCATTTGATGCGCCCCTTGGCGGTAGGTGACCCCTCCCCCCAAACGGTAATCAAGTTCCTCAACTCTTCGGGGGCGGTACATCCAATCGGTAAAGCACCATGTATGGGCCATCTGAACTCGACCCAATCTGCCAGATTCGATGATGCGACGCATCTCTAAGATGGGGCGATCGTAGCTGTGAGAATGCCCTACCATCAACAATTTCCCATGACGCTCAGCCGTCTTCACCATCTCTAACGCATCGCTTAACCGACTGGCCATGGGCTTTTCAACCAACACATGACAATCAGCGGCCAAGGCTTGGGACACATGCTCAAGATGCAAATCTGTCGGTGTGGCGACATAAATCACGTCCAACAACAAGTTGGCTTGAAGCATCTCCTGCAAGCTCGCATACCCTTGAGGTGCCAGGGCGGCCTTGCTAGGATGAGCATGTTTTTCGCGCAAATTCGGGTCTGGCTCTGCAAAGGCCACCCACTCAAATCCAGGGTTTTTGGCAAAAGCGGGTAAGAAGGCCTGGGCCGCTGCGCCCAGACCCACAATACCCACTCTGAGTGGAGATGAGGGCGTGCTCTTAAGAGTGAATTCAAAAGAGTCAGGTGGCTTTTGCATGGGCTAAGTCAATGGTGAAGATGAATTGAGGGGTGGGCCAGAACAAGTTTTTGTACTGGGTTTAAGAGCTGAGAAGCTGGCCGCCTAAAGTGCCATGCTTGAGTGCCAAGGACTCCTCCTCGCTGTCAGCGTTGAACTCGGGATCTTCACTCTGGATGGAGGGGAGTTGCTTTAAGTTATCTAACATGGCCAGCAATGTACGACGGGTCACCTGAATGTCTTGGTCTGTCAGGCCCCAGAGAGCCTGTGCATTGATTCTTTCAGCCTCAGGCACCATCACATGCTTGAGCTGCAAACCCAAAGGCGTAAGAAAGACTCGAATTTGTTTCTTGTTGTTGGGCATTTTTTGGCGCAAAACGTACCCTTTCTTCTCCATCGCTCGCAAGGCCATGAAGGTCGAGGGCTCACTGATACCGGCCAAATCGCTCAGTTGACGTTGAGTCAAACCATCGCCCACCCACAAGACCCGCAATAGCGTCCAATGGCTATACAAAACGCCGTGGCCTTTTAAACGCTTTTGAAGCATCTCAGAGGTCATGCGAAATACGTTTTTGACCAAATGGGCCAGCCTCTCGTTGCTCAAGGGCTCCAAGTCGCGTTTCATGGCAATAATATTATTTTGCTCTCTTGGTGAACGTGTCTTCAAAATTCTTTTGCCATTTGGCCTGTGTATCCAAGGCAAGGCTTGGATCAACGAATTTCAAAGCGACACCTGTGAAGGGATTTTGAATTTTCTTTGAAGTGGCAATGAAATTGTCATCTGCCAATATTTTCTGGCCATCGCTTAATAAGAAGTCATAGAGCAAAACCGCTGCATTGGGGTTAGGAGCCTTTTTAAGCATGGCAATGGTGCTGGCTTGTGCGATTAAGGGCTGTAAGGCTATGTAATCGACTGGAGCGCCCTTGCTTTTAAGCTGCTCTGGAATCCAACTGTAGGTGGTTAACGCCAAAGGTACTTCTCCCGATGAGACAAGCATGGTCAGTAAGGAGTGACCCTTACGGGCAGATATCCCATTGTTGGCCACGATGGTGTTGAAAAGCTTTAAGCCTTGCTCTTCTCCCATTTCATTAAGTAAAGTACCAAACCAAGATTGATTGAACGCTTCAATCCCGAGAGCCCCTTTCCATTTTGGATCTTGCAGATCTTGGTAAGTTTTGGGGAGATCAGATTTTTTGTACTTATTGGTGTTGTAGGCCGCCACCCATACATCAACGGTCAACCCCACCCATTGATGATGAGATGGAACTGCTGCTGCAATCAAATCGGCTTGGTAGGGCGAGCGCACCTCTTGCAACAATTTCTCACGATAAGCGGCTTCATTTTCTGGAGAATTGTTTTGAACGATATCCACCTCAAAGCGTCCTGCTTTGGCCTCGGTCACAATTCGTTGTAAAACAGTCTCTGAGCCAGAGCGCCAGACTTTGACCTTGATACCGTACTTTTTTGTAAACTCAGCCAAGACACTGGGCAAACTGGGGTAGACGTGATAGACGGAGACGCTGCCCTCCTTTTGAGCCGCTTCGACCAAACGCTCATACCGGTCCGTACCCTTATAGAGCGCCGCCTCCGCTGCGGTCATCACAGGCTTTGCAGTTTGCGCGCCACACCAAGTGGCCCAACCCAAAACAACCAGGCCCAAGCGGCCACGATACTTTGAGACTGTCATTGATGGATCTCCTCAACGATTAAAAACACCAAAACGATGCACTCGAGCGCTTGAACGCTCTCGCGCTCAGGCTAATTTACCGTAGTGCGAATCGGCTTTGCGTTTGAGGTAATTGAAATTGACCACATATTGCTCTTCACGTGTAATGTTGTGCTGCAAGCGCTGAATGCTTTGGGCCGTGAACTTCTCACCGCTCCCCCCAGCAGCCATGGTGGCCAACTGAATCTGGCAAGCATTGTCGAGCATGATGGCCAACACTGTGGCCTCCTCTACGCTAGCCCCCACAATGGCAGCACCGTGGTTGCGAAGTAAAACTGCTTTGCATGAACCCAACGCTTTTGCAACCCCGGCCCCCATCTCCTGAGTTCTGATGAGGTCAATGGTATCGGTGTAATAAGGTAATCCATCGTAGAAGGCTACGCTGGGTTGAGAAATGGGCTCCAAGGCAGCTCCCGTGGCCGAAAGCGCCACAGCGTAGGTGGGATGGGTGTGGATGACACTCATCACGTCAGGTCTGGCCTTAAAAATTTCAGAATGAATGAATACCTCGCTATGACGACGCCCTCCACCACTCACCTTTTCCCCAGCCAAGTTGCAAACCACCATATTCTCAGGTGTGATTTCATCAAACCCGAAACTGTGCGGCTTCATGTAAAAGTGTTCCATGTCTGAGGGCACACGAATAGACACATGTCCACGGGTCAAGTCGCCCTGGCCTTGATCTTCCAAAATGCGGCCAGCGTCGATGAGTTTGCGAGTAATTTCTTCAATATTCACGGCAATATTTCTTTCTTGTTGATAGGGAAAAGGTTAAGCGCAATGAAAGAGGCTTTTAAGCCAACTCTTTTTGCGGCACGAGTTTTAAGTTGGGCGAATTCTCGCCTTCAAAAATTTTCACCAAATCGGCAGCAATCGGAGAATATTTCGCGTGGGTTCGCAGCATAAAGGAGGCAAAGCCGTCACTGTTGTGGTGCTTTTTGCGTTCATTGGGTAGATCAATTCTTTCATTGACCAATGCATCACGAACCACAGCAATGGGATCCAAGCCTTGCTCGACTTTTTTCATCTCACGCTTTAATAATCTTCTATACATGGCCACTCCTTTGTCGGTAGAGCCCAAGTTTTCCTCGGTTCTATCGGCAATGGTCCCTTGTGAGATCCAAGCCATCATGTCTTGCCCATCGACATTGTCGACAATGAATTCACCCTTCTCATTTTTGTAGGGCACCTCATACTGATGAACAGTATTGAGTAAATGTTCGGGCACCACTGCATTGGCAGGTGGTACGTACGCGTTGTACCAAAGGTGTAACGTATTTTCGTCATCCACAGGCACTCGAATTTGGAAAGAGAAGTAGCGTTGCGACTCATCCCCGTTGCCCACGGCCAATGTGTTGGGAAACACAATGGGATGACCAATTTTCCAATCGTCTCCGTCCTCAGAATGTCCTTCCAAAAGACGGTGTTTGGTCATACCGTAAGTGAACTCTTTGAAATCAATTTTTTGGTGATGGGCACTGATGGCAACCTTCACGCCTTCTTGCTCTTTCAAAAATTCGTAATGATGACCATGTAACCACTCGGTATGGACTGGGTCGAGGGAATTCTCCATGATCTGTAACCAATTAATGGGCAAGATCACTCGGCCAAGCATGCGAATGGTCCCCGGGTGCACAAAACCATCCAGCCTTGGCAGCAAGGGTTGAGGTTGGGGTCCCATATAGGCAAACAACAAACCACCCAACTCTTGTACCGAATAGGCCTTGGTGGCTACTTTTTCTCTAAAGGCAGCATTGTCAGGTTCATTGGGTTGATTCAAGCACTCCCCTTTGAGACTAAACTCCCATCCATGATAGGGACACCGTATCCCTTGTGAAGTTGGAATACCGTGCTCAAAAGATGCTCTTCGGTGGGGACACTGCGCCTGAATCAGTCCAAGTTTTCCTTGTCTTGAACGAAATAAGATCAAGTCCTCGCCCAGTAAGCGCACTTTCAGGGTCCATTTGTCTTTGATCTCTGAGGCCGCCGCAAACGGCTGCCAATAGCGTCGCATCAATTCGCCCATGGGCGTGCCAGGACCAACTTGGGTCAACATTTTGTTTTGCTCAGCTGTTTCCATGCATACTTCCTCTTCAAAACACCTTCTGGCCCGATCTTTCAGACCATATGGTTAGTCACTTAATGAAATAAGATGGAATCATGACTTAAAAAGTTGATGCAATTGACTACTTGATCATCTTATTGATCCGTACAAACCCTAAATCTAGTTTAAAAAACCATAATAAATAGCTATTAAGTATTAATTTAAACAAAATGATTCGCCATGCAAGTTGAAGCACTTAATATTAGCCAACTAAGAAAATCTTTAAAGATTCGTCAATGCCCATTCATTTTTAAGTACCTCGCTTGCAATCGATAGTCTTAAAAGTCACTGGGGTACAAGCTTGAAGGACAATAGGTACTTGGCTAAAAAATCCATATGGTTTCATCATCACTCACCGCATACCCCATCACTATCATGACAACACCCCAAACATACACTCGCCAAGGCCGAGCCACCAATGCTTTAAGGCCCCTCAAAATCACGCGTGGATTTACGGTGCATGCCGAAGGCTCGGTGTTGATCGAGTTTGGTCAAACACGAGTGTTGTGCAACTGCTCAGTACTAGAGAAAGTACCTCCCCACAAACGTGGCAGCAATGAGGGCTGGGTGACAGCTGAGTACGGGATGTTGCCGCGCTCAACTCACACCAGGAGTGACCGTGAAGCCGCCAAAGGCAAACAGTCCGGTAGAACTCAAGAGATCCAACGCCTTATTGGCCGCTCTCTGCGTGCGGTCGTGGACTTAAAAAAACTTGGCGAACGGACTCTTCATTTGGACTGCGATGTACTCCAAGCCGATGGTGGCACACGAACTGCAAGCATCACTGGCGCATTCATTGCATTAAAGGATGCCATTAACGGCCTCATCACTAGCGGACAACTCAAAGAGTCGCCCATCACGGATTCGGTTGCCGCCATCTCTGTGGGACTCATGAATGGACAAGGACTGTTGGACTTGGATTATCAGGAAGACTCACAGTGCGACACAGACATGAACGTTGTGATGACTGGCTCGGGACATTTCATTGAAATTCAAGGTACCGCTGAGGGCCAAGCGTTCACGCGTCAAGAGATGAACAGCTTACTGGACTTGGCCCAAGACGGCATCAAAACGTTGATCCTCGCGCAAGAAAACTCATTGAGCAAACCCCTTTAAGCGTTTGAGTCACGCATTGAACATGAAGCAATTGATCCTGGCATCCAATAACCAAGGCAAATTGGCTGAACTCCAATCTCTTTTTGCGCCTTTGGGTGTGGAATTGGTGTCCCAGGCAAGCCTTGGCATCCCTGAGGCACCGGAGCCCTACCATACCTTTGTGGAGAACGCTCTCTCCAAGGCGCGGCATGCGAGCACACACAGTGGCCTACCTGCTTTGGCCGATGATGCGGGTTTGTGCGTTGATCATTTTGGTGGAGGACCCGGAGTACAAACCGCTTTTTTTGCAACTCTTTTCGGGCTTCCTAAAGGAGATGATAACAACGTGGTTGCTTTACTTGAACAACTCAAGGGACAAAGCAACCGACGAGCAGCGTTGGTGAGCACCCTAGTTGCCGTTCGTCATCCCGATGATCCCGAGCCTTTAATTGCAGTGGGACGACTGAGTGGTGAAATCACCGAATCTCCTCGAGGTGAGCACGGCTTCGGATTTGATCCTGTCATGCTCATTCCAAAGCTGGGTAGTACTTTGGCAGAACTCGATCCAGCAGAAAAAAATGCGCTCAGTCACCGAGGTCAAGCAGCACAAAAAATGCTTCAACTCATGAAGGACAACTGGTTTTGAAACCCGTCGAACTCGGCCACCTCTCCCGCCCAGGACTACTCCAACTCAAAGCCCTCCCCCCTTTGTCGCTTTATGTTCATTTGCCGTGGTGTGTACAAAAATGTCCTTATTGTGATTTCAACTCCCATGGCCTGGGGACAGACCCCAATACCCAGGCAAGGCTCGAGCCAATACAGCAACAGCGCTACATTCAAGCGGTCTTAAAAGACTTGGAATCTTCTCTTCCTCTCATTTGGGGTAGAAGTGTGCACACGGTCTTCATTGGCGGAGGTACTCCTAGCTTATTTGAGCCCTCTGCCATTGAGCAGTTGATCTCTCAACTGAGAGCATTGCTACCCTTGGCGCCGGGGTGCGAAATCACGATGGAGGCCAATCCCGGCACTTTTGAAGTCGAGCGTTTCAAAGCCTTTGCCCAGGCCGGCGTCAACCGACTCTCCATTGGAGTTCAAAGCTTTAATGATCAGCACCTAAAAAAACTCGGGCGCATACATAACAAAGATCAAGCATTGGCAGCAGTTGCTGAGGCGGCCTCAGCCTTTCAGACCTTCAATATTGACTTGATGTACGCTTTGCCAACACAAAGTTTAGAGGACTTGAAACAGGACTTGGATACTGCATTGTCTTTTTCACCTCCTCATTTCTCCATCTACCAACTCACCATTGAGCCCAATACTCTATTTGCCAAATATCCTCCAAGCGAATTACCCAACGAGGACACCGCCTACGAGATGCTCGACTTGATCACCCATGAGACTCAGAGCAAAGGGCTTCACCGTTATGAAGTCTCCGCTTTTGCCAAGGAGGGTCACGGTTGTATACACAACTTGAATTATTGGCAATTTGGTGACTACTTGGGTATCGGAGCAGGCGCACACAGTAAGATCAGTTTTGCGCATCGAATAGTGCGCCAAATCAGGGTCAGAGATCCGCTACTCTACGAAGAGAAGTCTAAAATTGACGAGTGTTTAGCCCAACACGAAGAGATCCGGCACCAAGATTTGGCCTTTGAGTTCATGCTCAACGCCTTGAGACTCAAGCAAGGATTCTCGATCGATATGTTTGTCGAACGCACGGGCCTCTCACCCACCCGCATTGAAGCGCCCCTGCAAAAGGGACTTCAAAAAGGGCTTTTGCTTCGCGAGGGAAACTGGCTCACCCCTAGTGAACAGGGTTTTGACTTTCTCAATGACTTGCAAAGTCTATTTTTAGACGATTAAGACAAAACCCAACATTTCTTGGACTTGTCACCCGAAGTTAAGACTATAATACGTGAGCTTTTAGATCGACCCAAAGCATGGGATCTTTTCAACAGATCTCAAATTATTCAAAAACGGAAGCGTGGCAGAGTGGTCGATTGCACCGGTCTTGAAAACCGGCAACGGGAAA
>DAISKH010000044.1:0-20513 GCA_036821105.1 Limnohabitans sp. | reverse complement strand
TTGCTGTGGAGCCTTATTTCGCAGTAAGCTCAGGGTTGTGAGGTGGGATGCTTGGTTGCCTGGGTGCTGAGCGCATTGGAGAGAGAAAAAAAAACTTGGTCCAAGCGCACTACCGTAGATTGCAGCTGGTTTTTTGCCTTTGATGATGTTGAGTGATTTTGTTGAGTGATTTTGTCCATGTTGAACTTTGCTTAGAGCCTTTTCATGACGCCTATTCTTGATAGCAAACTGCCCCACGTTGGCACCACCATCTTTACTGTCATGTCAGCTTTGGCGCTTGAGCACAAAGCTGTCAATCTTGGACAAGGCTTTCCAGATTTTGCTTGTGATCCGGCTCTGGTGGGTCATGTCAGTGACGCCATGCTTGAGGGCTTGAATCAGTACCCCTCAATGCTCGGTGTTTTGGAGCTAAGACAAGCCATTGCCCACAAGGTGCAAACCTTATATGCCGCTCACTATGACCCAGCCAATGAGATCACGGTGACAGCTGGCGCCACCCAGGCCATCTTGAACGCGGTGCTCGCTGTAGTGAGACCGGGAGATGAGGTCATGGTGCTAGAGCCTTGCTACGACAGCTACATCCCCAATATCGAGCTCGCTGGGGGAACTGTGGTTCGAGTGCCCTTGGATGAGGGAACCTTCCGAGTGAATTTTGACCGCATCTCAGAATCGATCACCCCCAAAACCCGCGCGATGATTATCAACTCACCGCACAACCCCAGTGGCACGATATGGTCAAAGGAAGACCTCTTGAAACTTCAAGAGTTACTTGAACCCACCAACATTTTCTTGATCAGCGATGAGGTCTACGAGCACATGGTGTACGCACCTGAAGTACACCACAGTGTGGCCAGTTTTAGTGGACTTGCACAAAGAGCATTCATCATCTCTAGCTTTGGTAAAACCTATCACGTCACAGGCTGGAAGGTGGCTTATTGCTTGGCGCCCCCCACACTGACGGCTGAGTTTCGCAAAGTTCACCAATTCAATGTATTCACCGTCAACACCCCTGTGCAGCATGGCTTGGCGCGCTACATGGGCAACGCTGACCCAGCGATTCATTTGAGTGCTTTTTATCAAAGAAAACGTGATTTGTTTCGGGCGGGACTTGAGAAAACTCACTTCACATTGCTGCCCTGCGAGGGCACTTATTTTCAATGTGTGAGAAAAGATGACTTGAAAGTGAGTGAGCGCACCTTGAGTGAATCCAAGTTCTGCGAGTGGCTGACCGCAGAGGTCGGTGTGGCCGCTATTCCGATGTCCGCCTTTTACGCCAATGCCAACGATCAAGGCATCATCCGATTTTGTTTTGCAAAAAAAGATGAGACCCTTCATCTCGCGCTAGAGCGCTTGGCGAAGCTTTAACGCCATTTATTTAATTGCGTGCTCGCTAGCCTTTTACTTTAAATTCACAATACCGCCCATATGACCCACAGCGTGGCCAGTGAGCACCTTGATCAAATTTGCTCGGTAGGCCGCTGACGCGTTCAAATCACTGAGAAGCCCTGTCCCCTCAATGGCCACACCCTGTATGGCCTCAGGAGTGAAATGGTGAGTCAACACGCGCTCCAACTCCGCGTGCCTGAACACCCCTTGTTCACCGGCCCCCGTGATGGCGACTCGCACCCCTTCGTGGCAATCACTCACCCAAACACCGACCACCGAGTAGCGAGCGGCGGCTCCTCGAAACTTGGCGTAGCCAGCAGCCTTGGGAATTGGAAAACGCACTTGAACCACCACTTCACCAGGCTCGAGAGCGGTTTGAAAGAGTCCCACAAAATAATCCTCTGCTGACAAGCGCCTCTTGTTGGTAACAATCGTGGCTCCAAGACCCAGGACGGCGGCCGGATAGTCAGCCGCAGGATCATTGTTGGCAAGCGAGCCCCCAATCGTGCCACGAAAACGCACTTGTCGGTCACCAATCGACCCCACCAATGCGGCCAATGCGGGAATGGCGGCTTGCACTTGGGGTGATTGAGCAACAACACAGTGGCGAGTGGCCGCTCCGATGAGGATCTCATCGCCTTCGCGCTCAATGCCCACCAAGGATTCAATGCCGGTGAGGTCAATCAAATGGGTTGGGCTGGCCAAGCCTTGCTTCATGGTGGGCACCAAGGTGTGGCCACCCGATAAGAAGCTTGCATTGTCCAATTGGTGAAAAAGCTCACTGGCGTGTTCCAGTGTTTTGGCTCGGTGGAATGTGGTGGGGTACAAATCGAGATCCTCAAAGAAGGGCTGAAAAGTTACAAATGATTACTTTGATTGCATTGATTGCATTGATTGCATGATTGACGTGGCTTTATCACTGGCGACGCGTGGCTCACATGCACTATGAGACATCAAACAGGACTCACCCCTTCTTTCATCACCTTGGAGGCTTGCACAACCGCTTTGACGATGTTGTGGTATCCCGTGCATCGGCACAAATTACCCTCCATCTCCGCTCTCACCACCTCCGGGGTCAAAACCTCTTGATGGTGTTCAATCAAATCAAGGGCAGACATCATCATGCCAGGCGTACAGTAGCCGCACTGCAATGCGTGACAATCGGTGAAGGCTTGTTGAATCGGGTGGAGCTGATCGCCTTTTGCCAAGCTCTCCACGGTCTCAACGCTTGAGCCCTGGATTTGATGGACCAAAGTGGTGCAAGATTTCACCGACGTACCGTCTAAACGAACCACACAACACCCACACTGAGAGGTGTCGCACCCTACATGTGTGCCGGTTAGGCCGAGTTCTTCGCGAAGGAAAAAAGCCAACAACGTGTTGTCGGGCACATCGCGCTCAACCACTTGGCCGTTGACTTTGAGGGAGACGGTGGTCATGAATGGAATTCCTTGATTTTTTTAAAAATGTTAGTGGTACGGTGCTTAAATGTCATGAATTCTTAAGCTGCTGTTTTTTGGGGCGTGGAATGCTTTTGGGCTTCATTCAAGGCAGTCCATACTTTGAGAGCCGTGGCAGGCATCTCAAAGTTCAGTGGCCCACAAAGGGGACGCAAAGCGTCTTCCACCGCACTCATGATCACGGCCAAAGCCGGAGTGGTTCCCCCCTCCCCCCCCGCCTTCACACCAAAGGGATTGGTGGGCGAGAGCACCTCGACAATCTGAGTCTTAAAGGACGGCATGTTATCAAAGCGTGGCATCCCATAGTCCATGAGCGAGGAGGAGATGGGCTGCCCCGACTCAGGATCCAAGAAACACTCCTCCCACATGGCTTGGCCTACCCCTTGGGCTATGCCGCCGTGTGTTTGTCCATGCACGATCAAGGGGTTGATGCATCTCCCTACATCGTCCACGCTGCTGTAGCGCATGAGGGTGAGGGAGCCCGTTTGTGGATCAATTTCAATCTCACAAACACAGGCCCCATTGGGAAACACGGGGGTATGCATTTCGTGATCGGTGCGCACCTTGAGCGTTTTCAGAGAAGGCTCCAATGTGGAGGACTGAGCCAATTTGGCCAACTCAAACCAAGACCACTCCTGTGCACCTTGGGGCCACTTCAATGACCCCCCCTCAAAATAGACTTCACTTGGAGTGGCGCCCACCAAGGCGTGCAGCATCTCCTTAGCTCTCACCACCAACTCTTGGGTGGCCAAACTGAGCACAGTGCTGGCATGACGCAAGGACCGACCTGAGTGTGTTCCCCCGCCCGCACTCACCCGATCGGTGTCACCCGCAATGATGAAAACTTTCTCAAATGGAACACCCAGTAAGTCCGCTGCCACTTGAGCAAAACTCGTTTCATGGCCCTGACCCGCGGACTGCGTGCCAATGACCACTTCGATACGATTGTTAAGCACAATCACATCCACACGCTCTTTGGGTGTACCGATGGAGGACTCCACATAGTTGGCAAAACCCACACCCCAGAGCTTGCCCCGTGCTTTTGCCGCGGCTTTGCGTTCTTGGGCTCCAGCCCAATCACTGAGGGCCAAGATGCGGTCCATGTTGGCCTCATACTCGCCACTGTCATACTCCAAACCCATGGCATTGGTGTAGGGCATTTGATCGGCACGCACCAGGTTTTGACGTCGAAGGGCCAGTCTATCGAACCCAAGCTCAGCAGCGGCTTTATCAATGAGCCGCTCAATGGCGTAAGTCACCTCAGGACGACCCGAGCTTCGATAGGCCTGTGTGGCCATGGTGTTACTGTAGACTGCACGCGCTCTGAGCGTGATGCAAGGAATGTCATAGTTCCCCGTGATCAACCCAGACCCCTTGGAGAGGGGTGAAAGCGAGACGCAACAGTAGCCTGAGTTGCTGATGTTGTCCGCCTTCAAAGCTAAGAATTTGCCTTTTTCGTCCATGGCCAAACTCACACTCGTCACCAAATCTCGGCCTTGATAGTCGCTTAGGAAAGACTCGGTTCGATCGGCACGAAATTTGACCGGGCGGCCCACACACTTGGAGGCCCAGAGCACCAGACCAAACTCCACATAAACGCGGTTTCTGGAGCCAAAATTCCCCCCCACATCCAGTGATAGCACTCTCAAGTGATCGGGCTCAATGCCCAGCACAGAAGCGAGCTCACGCTTTTGACGGACCGCCGAGCCCGAACCCGCATAAAGGGTATAACGATCAGTGCTTGCGTCATAAAAGCCCAACGCCGCGCGGGGCTCCATGGTGACGGCTGTCACGCGCTGAATATGGGTCTTTAAACTCACCACATGGTGAGCTTTGGCAAATGCGGCTTCAACCGCTGCCTTGTCCCCGTAGCTCGAGTCCACAAAAACGTTGTCCTCCAAGTCGTCCCACACGGGAGGTGAGTTCGCTTGGGCTGCCTGCTCGGTATCGATCACGAAAGGCAAGACCTCGTACTCTATGTCCACAGAAAGGGAGGCCAAAAAAGCTTGCTCTCTTGTGGTGGCCACGACCATGGCTAAAGCCTCTCCGACAAATCGAGCCTTGTCCGCCGGCAACAAATGGTGTCGCCCGACAAAGACCTCGGTGTTGTCTCGACCCCGAAGTTTGACATCGTACTGGGTGGCTGGGACTGGACTATGGTTGATGGGCTTGAGCCCCGCATCTAAACAGTCTTGGCCGGTGAACACACCTAGAACACCGGGCATGGTCAGTGCAGTTGATTTGTCAATTTTTAAAATCTTCGCATGCGGGTGAGGAGACCTCACCATCCAAGCCCACACTTGAGAGGGCATGGTTTGATCGTCACTAAAACGACCCTCGCCCCTCATTAAGCGAATGTCTTCTTTTCTTTGCAGCGGCGTGCCGACTGCGTTGAGCTTTAAATTCTTCATGCCAAGGCTGCTTGGTAGTGGCTCAGATCAAGGTATTTCTCAATGTCGGTGAGCTTGGTTTTGTCGCGTCCATACTTGCTGCGTAAATCAAGGACGACTTTCATGCCTTGGGGCAACACGGCGCCTTGGGGGGTGAGTCCTGAGCGTGGGGAGGTGAGACTTTTCATGACAGCTCCGACCACCCCAGGTTTGATCTCGGGCATCTCGCGCATCAATAAGTCCTGTGCCGCACCCAGATTGCTCTCCTCCAAAGTCCAGGCCAAGCCTTCCAAGTAACCTTTGATGAACGCTTGGAGTGCGGGGGAATGGTCATGGGCCCATGCACGTCTTGCCGCCACAATACCGCCTTGGTAGACGGGGAAAGACTCGGTACTTTGTCTGAGGACATGAAATCCAGCGGCTTTGGCAATACTCGTAAAGGGCTCAATCGTGATCGTACCCACATGCTGGCCTTCTTTCACGGACTGCCACCTCTCGGGGGTGGCGCCCACAGGCACACGCTCATAGTCCTCTAACTTGAGTCCAAGTTGCTCCAGCATGTCATAGAGCACAAAGGCAAAACCCGTACCGACGGCATCGAGGGCTAAGCTCTTGCCTTTGATATCTTGTGCGGTTTTGATATCTGAGCTCATGACTGCGCTCAACTCCACTTGGGTGGCACCCATCACCACACAAAAATCGCTCGTGCCCTCTAACTTGGCTGCCCCCTGCCCCTCTTGGTAAGCAACAATATTGTCAAAGGCTGTGAAGGCCAAATCAAATTCACCCGCATGAAATGCTTGAATTTGATAAACCGAACTGGGCGTTGTGGTCAAGCTCACTTGCACACCGTGCTTGGCGAAAAAACCATGATGAATAGCGGCAAAAACGGGAAGATTGGGGGCACCAGGAAATGCAATGATCTTGATGGAAGCGGTCATCTGTAGAGTTCTTAAAAAAATGGGAGGTGGTGAAAGAGAATTTTTTTTGCAAAGAGAAACTGTAAAGTTTCAAGCCCTCTATTGTCTCGTAAAAACAAGGGCAATTGCCTCACAACAAACCCTTTTTCTATACATTGAGTCCAACAGACATCGTCTACATTCAGAGCAAATTATCTGTCCTGGACTCTCGCAAGCACTGATGCGCTTTGCAGTAACTTCTGCTAAATTTAAAAAATACGAAAATAATCGGAGATCTTTCTTGAAAATTCTTCCAGCGGATTGGAGTCACATCCAAGCGCCGTCCAAACGTAATAATTATTGTGTAACGATAGGCTCAACACTTCATGCATTCATTCTCACCCTCGGGGTGATGGTGATGGTGGGCTCAGGACTCTCAGGACTCGCGCCTACCCCTGCACTGGCGCAGTCAGCAAACTCGACTCAAACACAAGCGCTAGGGTATCCCAAAGGTCCCGTTCGGGTGATCTTGCCTTTTCCGTCCGGAGGTGGGGTGGACGCGGCGGGAAGAATTTTGGCGCAACGCTTGACGGAGACCTTGGGTAAGCCCTTTGTGATTGACAACAAAGGGGGCGCGAACGGCAATATTGGCACCGAACAAGTCGCAAAATCTCCCGCCGATGGCTACACCTTACTCTTCACGGGTGCGGGCTTTGTCATCAACCCCAGTCTTTACAAACGGGTGGGATATGACCCCATCAAAGAGTTCGACCCCATCTCCCTCATGGCACTGGGTCCCAATGTATTGGTGGTGCACCCCTCGTTACCGGTTCATTCTGTGCAGGAGTTGATAGCGCTGGCCAAAAGCCAGCCTGAGCGCATTGGCTTTGCGGGTTCTGGAAACGGAAGCACACCCCATTTGGCGGGCTTATTGTTCAATTTGCTCGCGGACGTGAAAATGGTTCACATCCCCTATAGAGGCTCTGGGCCCGCCATCATTGGTCTGGTTGGTGGAGAGGTGCCCGTCATGTTCTTGCCCGCGATCAATGCGGGACAACTCATCTCAACAGGCCGAGTGAGAGGCATTGCGGTGACCAGTAAAGAGAGGCTTGCCTCCTTTCCCGATTTACCCACTGTCTCCTCCTCGGGTTTAAGTGGCTACGAGTCAAGTCAATGGTATGGCATCTTGGCCCCAGTGGGCACGCCCACAGAAGTGCTCAACGTTCTGAGTAAACAAGTGCAAGCCATCATGCAAACCCAAGACATGCAGCAGCGCATGAAAACCGATGGATTGGTCCCCATCGGAAGCACACGAGAGCAGTTCACCAGTCACATCAAATTGGAGCTCGACAAGTGGGCCAAGGTGGTGAGCCAAGCCGGTGCAACCATCGACTGAAAGGTCGCTCCCAAGCTTTACCCAGCACACCCTCACTAGCAGGGGTTTGCCCTTATGCTGGGAGGTTTGGGGTTCCATAAAATGGCTTTTCTTCAGTGATATTTCATTCATCGACCTAGGTCTAGACCTAGACCTAGATCTAGACCCAGATGAGATGAAATTCATGTTTGGGCCAGTGACAAAACTTGCCCCCCCCCAACTCACCAGACCACTTAAACCATGATGCAACCAAGCTCCAGTCAACGCTACGATGTGGGCGGTATCCTGTTTCCACAACCCTTCAAAGTAAGACGCCTGGGACACTTTGGACTCAATGTCGAAGATACCCAAGCGACCTTGGCCTTTTATTGTGATCTCCTGGGTTTTCGATTGTCTGACCCCATGGACTTGGCCTCTCATTTACCCAATGGGGCAGAACTTAAAAAAGTCGGTGATACGCATTTGTACTTCACGCGTCACGGCACCGATCACCACTCATTTGTTTTTGGTGACCGAAATGTAGTGAAAGCCCGAGGCGAAAAACTCCCTGACGATGTAACCGTCAACCAACTCACTTGGCAAGTGGGAAGCTTGGGGGAGATCTCGGGGGGTATTGATTACTTCAAGTCCCTGGGTATCCCCATTCAGCGAGTCGGTCGTGACATGCCAGGATCGAACTGGCATGTCTATCCCTATGACCCGGAAGGTCATCGCAATGAGCTCTACTACGGGATGGAACAAATTGGCTGGAGTGGCACCTCCAAGCCCAAAATGGCCTACGACCGTGGCTTTCGAGAGCGTCCGAGTTTGCCTCAAGTGCCCGAGTACATGGAAGTCGAGCGCATGCGAGAAGCGGGAGTTGACCTGAGCTCAGGTCACCATGACCCTGAAAAAGAAGCAGCCACCTACGATGTCGACGGCATTTTGCTCGCACGTCCCTTCAAAGTTGTTCGGCACGGCCCGGTGGGTTTGTTTTGCAAAGACTTGGACGCGATGGAGCGCTTCTACGTTCAAGTCATGGGGTTCAATCAAACCACTGAAATTGATTATCACGGCCACCGCTGTGTTTTTCTGAGATGCAACACAGAGCACCACTCCTTGGCCCTTTACCCCATCGCCCTTAGAAAAATCCTAGGGATGAATGAAAACACCACTGTGATGCATTTTGGTATTCAAGTGGGGAGTTATCGCCAACTCCAAAATGCGTTGAAGTATCTCAAAGAGAGAGGTTGCACCTTTATCGATGTCCCCCCTGAACTCACCCCTGGGATTGAGTACTCCGCGCATGTTCTTGACCCGTCTGGGCATGCAGTGCAGATTTACTTCAGCATGGAACAAGTGGGTTGGGACGGCGTGGCTCGAACTCGCGACCCCCATGAGGCCTACCCCAGTCGGGATTGGCAGCATTGGCCCAAGACCATTGAAGCCAAGAGCGACACCTACATGGGGGAGATTTTGCTAGGTCCATGGGGTTGATGCATCAAAGCCCCACAACCCTTCTCATCATCACCATCACTTTCAATTGACTTCTACTCTTCGTTATACCTTTATATGAATGCCAACACTCCCCAACACTCTCAATCCATCGCTCAAGCTGATCACAGCCCAGAGGCCCTTCACGAGCTCAAACGCAACTTGGTCTATGGCTACCGAATTTTGGCGCGCTACGGCATTGGCGTGGGCTTACTGGGGCACTTGACAGCAAGGCTTCCAGGCGCCAACACGTTTTGGAGCTATCAGTGGGGGGACAGTTTTGAAGATGTCACCATGGACGGCCTTCGTGAGTGTGACTTCCAAGGCAATGTCATCACAGGCGACGGTCAGGTCAACCAGTCCCTCAAGATCGAGGGCCTCTTATACGCGGCACGGCCAGATGTGAATGCCATCACCCACCACCATGCCGACAATTGTTTGGCTCTCGGAGCCATTGGGCAGATTTTGTTGCCCTTTGAGAGATCCGCGGCACGCTGCTATGACGACATGGTCATCTTGCAAGACTATGACAATGCACACATTGATCCCGTTAAAGCCAAAGAGTTTGTGAGTATCGTCGGACAAAAAAACAGCGTCATCATGCAACACCACGGCATCATGGTGTGCGGGCGAAATGTACAAGAGGCTGTGGTCGTGACCAAAGAGGTAGAAATCTCTGCGGGCGTCCAACTCAAAGCGATGGCGGCGGGCACCCTTCACCTCTTGCCCCATGAAGAGGCTGTGAGAGCTCGTGAGCACAAAAAGACTGAACGCTCCTACATGGGCGTATGGAAATATGAGGTTGGCAAAGTCAACAAAGAAAACCCTGACCTTTTTGCTTGAAACTCATCTCCGTCAATAAAGACTTAGGGCCAGATCCATCATGAATCATTTCATCAAGCGTTTGATGGGTCTTTTATTGGCAACTTTTCTGAGTTCAATCATCATCACCCCTCTTTGGGCTGTGCCCAGTGAGCCGGTCTGGCCCGATCACCCTGTTCGCCTCGTGGTGCCCTACCCCAGTGGAGGCATGGCCGATGTAGCCGCACGTATCTTGGGGCAACGTCTCGCATCGGTTTGGCACCAGCAGGTGGTGGTGGACAATAAGCCCGGTGCAGGGGGCACAATTGGTTCATCGACTGTGGCGCATTCAGCACCTGATGGCTACACACTCCTCACCGTTTTTGATACCCATGCGGCAACCCCTTATTTGTACAAGCTCGACTACGATCCGGTTGCGGACTTGAGCCCCATTGCCTTGGTAGCGAAATCTCCCATGATGCTGGTTTGCAGCACAAGCTTTGCACCCAGCAACGTCGCCGAGTTGCTGCAATTTGCCAAGGATCATCCCTCCAATTTGAATTTTGTGACGGTGGGCCCCGGCTCTCCGTCTCGAATGATGCTGGAGCTCTTAAAGAGTGCGACCGGTATTAATGTGACCGTGGTGCCCTACCGCGGTGGTGGTCCCGCCATGGTGGATTTGATCTCGGGCCAAGTCGACGCCATGATTGCATCCGTAGCGACTGTGACGCCACACATCAAAAACGGCCGCCTCAAGGTCTTGGCAGTGACGTCTGAGAAAAGAAGCAGTTTGGCCCCCAATGTGCCTGCGATGAGTGAGACCATTCCGGGTTTTGGCACTGATGCGTGGGTGGGCATCATGGGACCCGCCAAGTTACCCGCCAACTTGATTTTAAAAATCAATAAAGACATCAACCAGGTGCTCAAAAACGCAGACGTCAAAGCCATCTTGGTCAATAACGGCATGGACGCTACGCCGTCAACCCCAGAGGGATTGGATCAATGGATCCACCATGAAATGGCACGTTGGAATAAAGTAATCGTTGAACAAAACGTTACCCTCAATTGAGATGCGCCTGATGCAGTTCATGAACGAGTTTGTCATGCATCTGTCACTCCCACGCCCCAAAATATAAAGTTCTAAGTCTGCTTCATCCAAGGCCTCTTGGGTTGAGTTGCTTGTTATACTTTACTTAAATTTTCACTCACTCTTTTAAGAAGGATCAAGATCATGGGACTATTCGACGTTTTTAAAAGTGAACCCATCAAACTCAACCCCTATTTGTCCCTGGCCGTGGGCCTACTTTATATGATGGCCTCAGATGGTCAGATCGAAGAAGAGGAAGTTGGGCAATTGAGAACAGTATTCGGAGAAGACGATGCCGTTATCCAGACTGCCTTGAAGTACTTGAAAAGCTCATCTTTGGACCAATTTTTGACCGAGAGCGCTGCTGTCATGAATGAGCAGCAAAAACTGTGTGTTCTGATCAACATGGCTGACTCCCTCTTGTCTGACGGCCGCGCCGAGCCCAACGAGCAAGCCTTGTTCAATCGCGCTATGACCGCTTATGGGATGACCGAGGCCACCTTCGGGCCCTACTTTCAGACCATCATGATCAAAAATAACCGTTCTGTGTTTCGCACCTGACGCTTGAGAAATTGGGGGCTCATACCCCCCAATTGCCCAAAAACCTTGGGCCATGGGTAGATTGAGCGCCTGAGCAGTTGGCCTGGTTGCTCAGCCCGTTAAAAGGGGAAACTTATCCACTGACGGTCAAAAAAGCCAAAAAACCTAATTTATTACTGTTTTTACAGGTCCAAAGGTTGGGTTTTTGATGATTGACAGACACACATTGGTGGTTTCAAGCAAGAAGTTCTATTCACACGCTTTATAATAGGGATAATTGAATAGGAGACATGAACATGGCCAATGGAAAAACCAGCAGCAAGAGCTCACCAGCAGTCATCCCCACCACATGGACGCCGCCTGCAGGAGCATCTTCTTCAGCAGATACACATTCAAGCCAATTCACCATGCCCCCAGGCGTTGTGTTATCAACCAGCGGGCATACACTTCCCATCCCCAGTGGCACTACCGCGATGGATTGGATGACCACAGTATTCTCCAACACCCCCACACCCATTGCGGGCAATGGCACAGTTGCGACTCCTAGCTCTCACGCAGCTGGCACAACCATCACCCACCCCAGTGCACCCATTACCTTGGTGGGCACTCACCCAAGTACGCACACCACCACAGGCGTTATCAATACCAACGGCTCTTCCTCATCCTAACGTTTCATAAGAAGTCTTCCGCTCAGGATGCAGCCGCCTGAGTAAGCTTCTCACTCGACAAAGCCACCCATTCTTCATTGAATCGGTGGCTTTTTAGTTTGTAACTCTATGTCTCTATGACTGTAAAAGAAAACTTTCGCGGCATATTTGTACATCTTGCTCGATACAGTTTTACCTCGGTCTTCGCCACTCTTGTGAAATACAATAGAGATCTAAACATTTAGCGCCCTGGGTCATGAGTGAACAAGAACTGATAAAGGCATACACCCTTCAAGGGTGGGAATTGATCGAGGACACAGGATATGTGGGTTTGGTGGGCCCCTACTTTTATCGACACGCCACCCCAGCCTTGATATTTTGTTTTCCAACTCAGGATAAACACCTCAACAAAAATGGTGTGATCCACGGTGGCGCGCTGATGACCTTTGTTGACCGAGTTTGTGGGATGACGGTACGAGAGACCACCAGCGCCACCCAAACAGCCACGGTTCAACTGAACTACAACTTCATTGATTCTGTGAAATCAGGTGAAGTCGTCACCACAAGCCCTCAAATCACGCGAGAGGCATCGCAGATTGTCTTTATCAGTGCAAGACTGCAGGTGCGGGACCGCTTGGTGGCCGAGGCCACAGGCATTTGGAAAAAAGCCAAACCCAAGGCTTGATTCTGAACTCAAACTTTGAACTTGGGCTACGGGGCCTGAGCCACAAATCACGCAAATCACGCAACTTTTAACCACCATAAAGCACACCCACCATGGCCATCGATGTTCACGCTCACTATGTTCCACCCAGTCTTTTCCCCGTTCTGGAGAAAAAAGGCAAAGAGTTGGGTATCGACTTGATCGAAACCGAGCCCAATTGCCACTGCGTGCAATTTCATTACGGATTGAAATGCAGACCATTTTTTACACGCTTGGTAGAAAGCCCCGGGGAGAGATTAGAGTCCATGGACCAAACGGGCATTGAGAGGCAAATATTAAGTGGCTGGGTCGATGTATTTGGTCACGGCTTGAATGAGGCTCAGGGTCAAGCTTGGCACAGACTCCAAAACGAGCACCTCTCTGAATTTTGCGCCAAAAACCCAAACCGGTTCAGCTTCATGGCCTCTGGCCACACCCCCAAGGGTAGCGTCGCGGCAAAAGAATTGGAGTATGCCGTGCAAAAGTTGGGGGCAGTGGGTGGTGTCTTGGCCTGCAATGTGGAGGGCGTGAATTTAGGTGAACTGGAACTCGACGACTATTGGGCCACGGCACAGTCTCTCAATGTCCCCATCTTTTTGCACCCCACACAACCGCAACCCACCGCACGATCAGCAAAATTTGCCTTGAACCAAGTTGTACAGTACACCTTTGACACAACCTTGGCGGTGGGTTCGGTCATGTGGGCAGGGGTCTTGGATCGTTTTCCCAAATTGCAATTGATCTTGTCGCACGGCGGGGGGGCTTTACCCTATTTGGTCGGTCGATTTGACTTGATGCACTCAAAATCCAATCCTCACCACACGGGCATCAAAGCTTTAAAAAAGCCCAGTGATTACTTGGCGGCAATGCACTACGACACGATCTTGCATGACCCCCAAGCGCTCAACTACCTAAAGGAAAAAGTGGGCGTATCACAAATCCTATTAGGAACGGACGACTCTTTTCCACCCGCAGATTCAAATCCATTGAAGAGTTTGAATGATGCTCAGTTTTCAAACTCAGAGATTGAACAAATAACCATCGTTAACCCAAAACGTCTTTTCAAAAAAATCTAAATATCTGAATAAAAAAGGGGCCCTTATCGGCCCCTTCAAATCTCCCTATGCCTCAAATGCTACGAGGCATTTTTTAAATTTTTTTATTTACATATTCGTCTTTTGGTTTATCGGTCAATTTAAAGGCTTAGGTGAGCAAGCCAACAAACCTCAATAAAATTTTGCGAATATATCCTTCCCAAATGTCACCAAACCAGACTGTGCTGCGTAACCAAGATTAGTACTGATACCAAAAATGGCTTCAAGACTTGCAAGCATTGAGTAATGGTTATAGGGCGTATTGGATACTGTTCCGGGAGTGATGGCGGGTGACAAAAGCAATGCTCCCATGCGGTCCCCACCGTTTCCGTAGTACTGAATCACGTATTGACCAAGACCGGGGTATGGACTTGAATTGGTGAAAGGACGTGTAACATTGGGCCCCAAGGGCTGGTTGCAACAACTGTCTCCATAAGCTTCAACCACCACAGTGGCATTGGGTGGTGTACCCGTGGTAGTGGTTGGCAAATCGCCCTCATCAAACTGAATGATGATCAAACCACCGTCTTGATAAGCTGGAGATGCTTGAATCAATGGAATCCATTTTTTAAGCCAAACATCGGCAGTCGCCAAATTACCAGGATCACCGTTTTTACACAAAGTGCCCGGAGCACCCGTACCTGATCCATCGTGAGCATCATTGCAAAGATTGGGTGTAATGAAGGAAAAAGCAGGTGCACTGGCAGATGGCAGCGCTAAATCAGCCGTCAAACTTGTCAAGGGAACCACATTTTTTGCACAGTCACCCGAATCAATCACTGAATGGAAATACACAAAAGGATTGTGCCTTGCCGCATATTGGTCCGTGGCAGTAGCAGATTGAGTACCGTCAGCCAAACCCGTTGCAGGAACGCCATTGGCAAGAGGTCGACCACAAGTCGCTTCCTCACGCGCAGGATTGTTCCCCATATCTTCCATGTACCCCTTCCAAGACAAGCCTTTGGCTTTTAGCTGATCAACAAATGTCAAAGTGGTTGCAGGATAAACGCATCCATCACCTTGCAAAATACCATTGCCGATCGTGCCTGTGGTTTTGAAATCCGTATAAGCTTGGCAATCAAATTGAGTCGAAGGATTCAAGGGTTGACCACTCAGCAGTGCAATATAGTTTCCTAAACTGACGTGACCTACGCCGTAATAATTGGTCAGCAAAGCACCCTGTGCTCTCAGTGTCTGACTTAGATAGACTGCCTGAGATGTGGGTCCCCAGATTTCGTCATAGCTCTTGTTTTCGAGAGTAATGGAGAAAACATGCTTGATTACAGGGGGCGAACCCGATGTCAAGGAGGTAGAAGTTGAGCTTGAATTGTTACTGCACCCTGACACAATCAAGAGCAAAAACATCGTGAGCAATATGCTCAAGCGTAAAAAAATACTTTTCATACATGGTCCCTTTTTAAAAACTGAAAATATTGAAATTTATTTACTTTTACAAGCAGCAACTCTGAATGGCTCAAAATTTGAAAGCGATTGATCGACCAACTCATTACCGCCTCGATACCAACGACCGTTAAAGTGTGTATCAATAGATGTAATAGTCCCCTCCCCTTTGGGGTGAGAAAATTGAACCGCATACATCAATTGCGAGTTCTCAATGTGTGCACAATCAAAAATATATTTGTATGCCACCGAAAAACCAGAGGTCGTTTCCTCTAAACCCCAGAATTCAACCTTTTGATCAGCTATGGTGACTCTTTTACTGAGATCCATATACATCATGGGCGAAGACTTTGGAACAGATTCCTCCAACTTAGTCCAATTAAAATTCAATGCCTCACCCAATATCTTTTTTTTGTAATAAGAGGCTACTGATTGGCTTAAAGTTTCATTGATACCCTCATAAAAATCCAAGCCCAAGATCTTGATGCCATCAATATTGGTCGCACATTGAGTGTTCGTGAGGATTAAAAATGAAAAGACCAATAAAAGAGTTTGTCTAAGATAAGTGAGTTTAAAATTTTGCATGAGTTAGTTCTTATGATCGTTGTAAGATGAAAAATAAATTTACAAACCGTACTTACTTTTCATGTCAGCCCAAGTCGCATCGTCAACAAAATCAGGCTTATTCAAATTAGGTTTTACTGTTTTAGAAAAATTAAGCTTTTTCTCATTTTCTATTCGCCAATTCTTTTGCTCTTCACTCTCTTGATTGGTCTGAGTGGACTGCACACTTGGGGCTGCCAAGGCAATGACTTGGGTTTGATGAGGATCAGCAATAACAATATGATCTGCGTTGATCTTTAGCAATCGCCAACCGTTGCTCAAATCAGATCCCTCTTTGTAGTATTGCTCAGATCCGTCATTCAACGCCATCAAAGCCTGGGGAGGTAGAGTCGAACCTTCAACAGCAATAATGGCTTTTAATCGAATATTTAAAATTTGAGGAGTTGAAGATTCAACATGCTTATCGAGATTCAACGCAGTAGAAAATTTTGGAGAATCGTTGAACTGCTTAAACTCAGAGGGCTTCATTGAAAACATAACCACTAGTCCAATTGAACCAGTGATCAAGATCCAATGAAAGAATTTAATTCTCAGCACCTTGAATTTTCCTTGACGCAAGACATATAAGTCTGGAGATGACGATTCGTGATGATCAAGAATAAGACTTAATAGCAGCAAGGCCTAGTGCACTATCATCAGTGAAGAAACCATCAACACCCGCAGCAATGTAGGCTTGCATTTCTGCAATAGAACCCTCATCGTTTCGAGCGTTTTCTCCCAAGTTGCTTCTAAAATCAGTTGCCATGAAGCGATTTTCTGGCCTAAAGGTCCATGTGTGAACCAAAAGACCAGCCTCATGAGCATCGGGCACCAACCTTGTGGGATTGCCTAAGCTTTGATCTGGGTTCAATGGGATGACCAAACGGTGTGAAGGAGCCACCACATCGGCGTATTGGGCAATAGCCTTGAGCCCCTTGGGGGTAATAAGATCAGCATAAGTCACATTAGAGCCTGAGGCAATGGCATCTCCAGTCCTCATGTTGGGTGCGTCCACCAACTGCATAATTCTGAGATTACGACGACGCCCCAACATACTTCTAAGCACCTTAAGGTTGGCCACCTCAAAAGACTGAATCTCAAGAGGTGCAATTCGAGAGTAACTGTGTGACTCCAGAGTCTTTACCAGCAATTCCTCCACATTCAGACCAACACTGTGATGGTGGCTCGAATGCTTAAGCTCCGGCACAAGGCCGATCACTCGACCTGTCGCTTGCGCCTGAGCAGACACGACCTCAATGACTTCATCAAGAGTGGGAATCTGGTATTGACCGTCAAACGCAGTGTTCGCTACCCGCACTTGAGGTAAGCGCTCAATGGCTCTCAATCGTTTAATTTCATCTAAGGTGAAATCTTCTACAAACCAGCCTTCTTGCTTCACACCGTCAATGGTTTTGGTAACCCGCTTAGAAGCAAACTCGCTTCTCTTAGCAACATCAGTGGTTTCTGTCAGATTATTTTCGTGGCGAGCCACAAGAACACCATCCTTCGTGCTGACCAGATCAGGCTCGATATAGTCTGCGCCTTGGTGCATCGCCAAGACATATGAGGCCAATGTATGCTCTGGTCGTTGAGCACTGCAACCTCGGTGGGCGAACAGTTCTACTCGGGAGCTTAGCCTAGGGTTACGATTTGCATTAGGGCCAAAGGATTGTGCAAATGCTGAGCTTGGACCCATGCTCAAGGCACCAAGGGCGGTGCCCAATACCAGATGTCGCCTTTGGAGCTTGAACAATGGGTCACTCATTTTTAGAACGCTCCGCTGAAAGTCAAAAAGATCATGCGTGGAGGAATAGGATAAGTAGCATATCCACCCGTTGTGTTACTTGGAGCACTGGCCACCACATTCATGTCCCCTGTTACATTGGCTAAATTCGTAACAGTCAGGCGTAGTTTGCTGTCTTTAACCAACACACCATCCAATTGGGGCATTTTGCGGGTCAAATTCATTGAGAGCAAAAGGTATGGATCCACATAGACGTCATTGGTATACGTTGCATAACGCTTACCGACATAGTCTCCAAGCAGTTGAGCCTCAGTGTCACCAATTTGAGCTGTCAAAACAAACTTCTCTAGCCATTGAGGACTTCCAGGCACTTGCATCCCAGCAGTATTGATCACACCACCTGTGGCTCCGGTAGCGTAGTTGTCGTTATAAGTAGTATGGTTATAGGACAAAGCGTTATAGAAAGAAAAACGATTTCCGAAATGCAACGTACCACCTAAGTCAATACCGTTGGTTGTGACTCCGCCCACATTGGCCAAGATCGGATTTCCTGGATTGATAGTGTTAACTGTGGGGGTTGAGGTGATGGCCAAAAGTCGATTTCGGAAATCAACATGGTATAGGTTGACTTGACCATCAATACCCGTAAGTACTTCACCATTGAACTTGCGACTTCCACGGTAGCCGAGCTCAAAAGTCGTTGAAGTTTCAGGCTGAACAGTTTTACTGAACAAGTCAAATGCAGCTTGACTACTCAAACTCCAAGGCGACAACCCGCCAGCCCCATAATTGATGAACTGACGAATATTTTGTTGTAAATTGGCAAACAGCTCATCTTGCGGAGTCAAAGACCATACCGCGCCTAGCTGAGGCAAGAATGGCTTAGTGGTATTGATACTGCCTGATGGCAATCCTGTTGAATTACCAGAGATGGACGCAGCCTTTTGGTTGATGGGGAAATAGCCCGTTGCATTTTGAACAGTGGATTTGAATCCGCCTTGAAGTGTTAGATCAGGGCTAACTGACCAAGAGTCTTGTAGATGAAACTGGGTCTCAATAGTTTTGCCGTAAAACGAATATTGAGTGAAGTTAGGACTTCCGTTCGGGATTTGATAGGGTGTACCAGGATTGGCAAGGGTGTAGGGGTACCAATTGCGCGCTTGTGTCGATTGATTTTGTTCCCACCACAATCCCGCTTCAAGTTTATGGTCTCCCACCTCGCGCTCAATTTTGCTGGTAAAACCAGGTCGATTGATTTGGTACTCAGTTGTACGCAAAGCAATATTAGCCCCACCAAAAACTTGATTTAGGTTTTGACCAGGATAATAAACACCAAAAAGGCCAGGCAAACCGGCTACACCAATGGGACCAGCGACCAAACCAGCACCATTGTCCTTGTGCAAGTAAAACATATTGCTAAACTTGGTGTCTTGATCCAACTGAGCGTCATATTTCACGTAGCTTAAGTAGTCTCTGCGTTGGGCAGCGCTGTAGTAGTTACTATAGTTATCGGCCTGTGCAGCTGGAGTGGCACCCGTTGTAGGGTTTAGGTAAGACTCATATGCACCTAAATTGGGATACAAAAATGGTCGTGTATAAGGCAAGTAAGCTTCACCCGATTTACGAGTAATTGAATCTTCATTGGGTTCGATTTTTTGGCTGTAATCAAAATACGCTGTTAAACGATCTGCACCCAAAGCTTTAACAAATTTGGCGTTGAACTGTGTTCCACCTTGATATCCTGGGAAATCCCACGCACGTGCTCTTTGATTGAGAACGGAGAAATAGGCTGCGCTATCGCCTTCCATATTACCCGTGTCGTATCGCGCCATTGTGCGAGATGTTTCATAACTCCCTAATGTTTGCTCAAAAGCAGTCCCTTTTTTAGCTTTTGGGTTGCTACTAAACATCTCAATCGTACCGCCCAAGTTACTGGCAGATGCTGTTCCCAAATCACCCGCACCAGTAGAGAGTACTGCGCGACTTACGTTCTCGCTGATAATGGCACGCTGAGGCGATAAGCCATTCCAGTTACCGTATTGTTGATCGCCTAGGGGAACTCCATCTAAGGTGTATCCCAATTGTTGAGCAGAAAATCCATGAACAAATAACGATGCGTTTTGCTCATTATTACCCCATGGGTCTGCTGTTTGATAACTCACGCCTGGCAAATACTCTAGGGACTTTAAAGGATTGCTACCAGATAACGGGGCTTGGATGTCCTGGGCTGATAGAGCCGTAGTTGACTTTACACGTTTACTATTAATCTCTACCGTTTGAAAAACCGCTGTGCTCGCTTCCGTCTGCGATTTATCCTCTTGAGCCGAGACGCTTTGCGTAGAAAGCATGATAAGAACAGCAGATGCGGTCACTGTTAGACGACCGAGCTCCAAAAATGACGGCTTTGAATTAAGTTGATTCATAGAATTTGAAAAATTTAGAGGATTAATAACGACGATTCATTCGTCAATGTAACCACTGTAAATTTAACTTTGATGACACTCAATATAGTTAGGACATCAAAGCTCCAACAACTTTAAGTCATCACAAATATGAAATCATTTCGTCACAATTAAAGATGCGCATAAGATTTATTTTTTGGTTTCAATAAATTGAACCAATTGTGAAAATGCTGTGTCTATGGAGTCATCGTTTAAAATTTCAAACGAATAATGATCTCGATGAGCTGATAATTCATGTGTACGTTTAATTCGTTTATCAATTTCAAAATTATTTTCTCTTTGCCGATTTTGTAACCGATCCTTAATAGTTAACTCACTGGCAGTGATATGAATAATCTCTGCATGTGGGTACTTATCCTTCAACTCAAAGGCATAAGCTCTTGAGCCATTGATCACAGAAATTGGATAACTCGCAGCTTGAATTAACTCGGACACCCGAATACCGTAT
>DAISKH010000043.1:0-20814 GCA_036821105.1 Limnohabitans sp. | reverse complement strand
GTGGAGAGCCACGAAGCGAGCGTCACCAACGCCGATAAATCAGCGCACAAAGCGCATCACCATTCCGTCACGCACAAAGCTCACCGTGCGGCACCCGCTGTTCCCGCCAAGCCCTCGTTTGGCCAACTGGCCGGTTTGCACCAAGGGGTGGATGACTTGGCTTTGCGCTCAAGCGTTGCCTATGTGGTGGACCAAGATACCAATGAGGTTCTCCTTAGTAAAAATGATCAAGCCGTATTGCCCATTGCCTCCATTACTAAATTAATGACGGGCGTGCTCGTGAGTGAAGCCAAGTTGGACATGAATGAGGTGATCACCATTACCGAAGACGATGTGGATACAGAAAAAGGCAGCTCCTCACGGCTCAAAGTCGGGGCCTCCTTGCCTCGTCTAGAGTTGCTGCACTTGGCCTTGATGGCCAGTGAAAACCGTGCAGCCCACGCCCTGGGAAGAACCTTCCCGGGTGGGTTGGATCTCTTTGTTCAAAAAATGAACGAAAAAGCTGCCACGCTTGGAATGAAAGATACTCGGTATCACGAGCCCACAGGCCTATCGAGTAAAAATCAGTCCAGTGCCAAAGACTTGGCCACCCTGGTGGGTTATGCCTATCAAGATCCCATGTTGAGAGAGTTCACCACCTCTCCTAGCCACACGGTCGAAGTGGGGACGCGTTTGATGAGCTTTCACACCACCAACCGCTTGGTCAAGAATCCCAACTGGGAAATTGGTCTACAAAAGACGGGCTACATCAGTGAGGCGGGTCAGTGTTTGGTGATGCAAACTAAAATTGCCGGTCGCCATCTGATCATGGTGCTACTGGACTCTGCTGGGCATTTGAGCCGAATTGCCGATGCTGAACGTGTGCGCCATTGGGTGGAAGTGCACCACTCTGGAATTTTGCCTCAAAGCTGAGTGCTTTTTTAGGGCTCACTTGTGCTAAGCCCAGAGCTCACGTCACTCTAATCACTCTAATTTCTGGTCACCTTGTCACCGAGTTACCCCGTAACTCGGTAACCCATGGCGTGCGAGATTTGTTGAGCCGTCTCTTGCAATTGGACTAGCCAAGCCTCATCCAGCCGATCGGCCGGTGCGGAGATGGATAAGCCTGCCACCAACTGGCCTTGGTCATCGTAGATGCCGCAGGCCATGCATTTCACCCCAAGTTCCAACTCTTCATTGTCCCGGGCTACGCCGGTTTTGCGCACCCGTTCTAGGTCTTGCTCGAGTTTGGCAAAATCATCGAGACTATTTTTGGTGTTGCCCTTTAATTGGGTTCGCATTGCATAGGCGTGCAGCTCTTGTGGGTTTTGCGTGGCCAAGAAAAGCTTACCCACCGAGGTGAGGTGCAAAGGAGCGTGACCTCCGATGGCCCGGACCACTTGCATGCCTGAGCGCTCGCTATATGCGCGTTCAATGTAGACGATCTCATCGCCTTGGCAAAGACTCAAGTTCACCGACTGCTCAATGAGTCGATGCAACTCACGCATCGGCTCTAGAGCGGCATCCCGAACATTTAGCCTCTCTTTAACGGCATTGCCCAACTCCAAGAGTCTGAGGCCTAGGCGATAGCTACCCACATCGGCGCGTTGAACATAACGACCAATCGCCAGGTCGTTCAAGATTCGGTGCGCTGTTGAGGGATGCAGTTGGGTTTTTTCGCTGATCTCTTTCAGGCTCATGGCCTCTTGCCGAGAGGCCAACAGATCAATCAGACTGAACATGCGTTGCAAGACTTGGATGGTGGGTGTTAACCCATGGGTGGGTATGGGAGAGCCCAAGTCGTGCCCTGTTGTGCCGGGCTCACTGGAGTGGCGAAGGACCTTGTTGTGGTAGTTCATATCATCATCTTACTGGCTTTGCACAAGGAGGGCTCAAGTTTTTTACGCCTGTGTTGTGTCTCCTTGTGGGGCAACCCAAAACCCGTCTTTTAAAACTTCATGGGGTTGAAAGAGCGATTTGTAGCGCATTTTCTGGCTTTTTTCAATCAAATAACCCAAATAGACATAGGGCAGACCCAGTTGCCGGGCCTGCTCGATTTGCCAAAGCACGTTGAAAGTTCCCAGACTGCCACGAGCTGTGGGATCAAAGAAAGTGTAGACCGCCGAGAGCCCATCGTTTAAGACGTCCAAGATCGAGACCATGAGTAAGCGTGACTCTTTTAAGCATGACTCTTGTAAGCGTGACTCTTCGCTATCCGTGCCCGCCGGGTCTGGAGCCCTGAATTCAACGATTCTGGAGTTGACCCTGGACTGCAGTAAGAACTGCGCATACTGCTCCATGCTGTCATTGTCCATGCCCCCGCCTTGGTGGCGAGCAGCTTGGTAGCTCAAATAAAGCTCGTAATGCTCCTTCACAAAGCTTAACCGTGAGATCCGAACTTGCAAATTTTGGTGCATTTTGAGCGCACGCTGCTGGCTTCTGTTGGGCTTGAAGTCAAGGGCCCTCACGCGAAGGGGTATACAGGCCTGGCAATTGTCGCAATGGGGGCGGTAGGTGAATAGGCCTGAGCGGCGAAACCCCTTGGCCACCAATTCGGAGTAGACATCGTTGTTGATCAGATGACCGGGAGAGGCCACTTGAGAGCGCGCTTGCAGGTCTTGCAAGTAACTGCAAGGGTAGGGTGCAGTTGAATAAAACTGTAAGCTTTGAAGGGGCAGTTCGTGGGGATGGGTCACGCCAGGCTCAATGAGGGATGAAGTTTTTGCCAGTATATCGGTTTAAAGCTCCACAGCGTATCCTTCATTTGCATGGCCTTTTGGGCCACTTGCAAAAACTGATCTCTGGCCATTGGCTTGGCGCCCAAGCTTTTGAGATGAGGAGTTTGTTGTTGGCAGTCGATTTGCTCAATGCCTTGGTCTTTGGCAAATGCCACCAAGGCGCTCAAGGCAATTTTGGAGGCCTCGCTAGCAAGACTGAACATGGATTCTCCAAAAACCGCTCGCCCAAGTGCTACACAATAAAGTCCTCCCACCAACTTGCCCTCAATCCAAGTCTCCACACTGTGCGCCAAGCCCAAATGGTGTAACTCGGTGTATGCCTGCACCATCTCCGGGGTGATCCATGTGCCCCCTTGGCCAGGACGGCTCACTCCTGCACAAGACTCGATGACCCTCTCGAATTGAGTATCGAATTTGACCTCACACGTTTTGTCGGTCGTGAAACGTTTGAGGGTTTTTAAAAAAGAGCGGTGCAGCTTGAACTCACCCGTGTTGAGGACCATTCGTGGCTCGGTGCTCCACCATAAGATCGGCTCTCCCCGACTGAACCAAGGAAAGATGCCAAGGCTGTAAGCTTGAACCAAGCGCTCTGGGGACAAATCAGCGCCTGCTGCCAAGAGACCTGGCGCGGGTGAGTCTGCCCCCCAAGCCTCAGAGACATCGGGAAAGGGGTCCAGGGTCCCCAGGAAAGGTAAAGCTGGTGAGGAAGAGCGTCTTGAAATCATTCTTATGGCATGATAGAGGGTTTTCTGGGGAGTGCCAAGCAAGCGGTGCTTAATCGCTACTCAATCGGTGCTCAATGGTGCTAAATGCTGCTATGGGGCGGTGTTTGTCCACTCCTACCTCTTTCCTATAGCTTGACTTTGATCGGTATAGATGCGTTCTTGGGTTATTGATTTATTGAAGTTCTTGGGTGCACAGTGCATCGTCATTCACCATTTGATGGCCCACGGACCCATGTCGGATGTGCTCGAGCATGAGTACCCTAACCTCGTCGATGCGCTCTTTAATTATTTACGCTTGGCGGTCCCAATGTTTTTGGTGGTCGCGGGTTTTTTGGCGGCCCAGAGCCTATCACGAGCAAGAGGGACTCCAATTACTGAGTTGCTCGTGAAGCGCTATCTTCGTTTGGCCCCTCTTTATCTCTTTTGCTTATTAGTTTGTATTGCAGTGGTGCACGCCCTGGGCGCTGTGGTCAATGAAGACTGGATCCCCGAGCCTGTCACTTGGTCTCAATTGTTGGCCCATGCACTGATGCTTCAAGGCGTGCTCCACGAGCCCTCAATCTCTGCAGGTGTGTGGTACGTGGCGATTGATTTTCAGCTCTTTGCCTTGGTGGCGTTGCTCGCCTGTGTTTGCCGAGACGCGGGCTCGGTCAGTATCAAGCTCTCGGCCAATTTCATGTGGGCAGTGGCCGCAGTCTGTGTGTCCTCACTTTGGTGGTTCAACCGAATTGAAGCGCTCGATGATTGGGCCATTTATTTCATGGGCGCCTATGGTCTGGGCCTGCTCGCACACTTTGCCACTCAATTCAAAAATACACGGCCTCTTTTTTATGCTGTGTGGCTATTGGGTGCCACTTCATTGTGTCTGTCTTGGCGAAGTCGCCTTGTGGTGGCCTTGATCTCAACGGCGTTGCTTTTTTTGTTTGCAGATCATGGAGGGAATGCCTTGTCTCGTTCCTTCAAACGTGGTCTATCGTTGCTTGGGAATGCCGCCTATGCCACTTTTTTGAGTCACTTCGCGCTGGTGATAGTTTTCAGTGCCATTTGGAATATGGCTCACCTGCATGGGCTACTTTGGGCTGTCCTCATGGTGCTGATGTGCTGGTTCACGGCGCTGGCTTGGGGCTTGGCGCTGCATCGCTGGGTTGAGTCGTCTCTCAATCGTGCCACTTATTCATCGGCGTCTTGGTGGACTCGGTGGATTCGGTGGGGGGCCGCTTCGCAGGCCTCTAAGGCGGGCTGAAACATTGGGGCAGAGTTCTGCTCCATCATTGGGCGCCAGAGTTTTTGGCCAATAATGGGCCCCCAAGCTCCAATCGTTGTGCGATTTTTGCGCTAAGGACCAGACAATGAATGGAAAGTCGGGTTTTTAGCTTCAACTCAATCGTTTACACTAGAATTTAGGGATGTTTTCTTTTGTAAACTTCCTCGGTCCTCATCGGTTGCGATGAGGAGGGTATGAGTGTGGCCTATCTTTGCAGGCGGTTGTGCAGATCTATTAATGTGCCAGGGATCAATGTAGTCATGAAATTAAAATCAATCGCTTGGAGTTTGGCTGTGACAGCCGTTTTAGGTGGACTTGTCGCTTACCGTTTATGGCCTAAGGCAGACGATGCCCCCAAGGGGGCGCCTGACCCAGCCGTGAGCCTTCAACAAGTCAAGCCCCAAGATGTCGCCTTTAACCTAAGTCTCAATGGTTCGGTGACTTCCCTTCAGACTGTGGATGTTCACTCTCAAGTGACCAATGTTGTTAAACAAGTGTTGGTGCACGAAGGCCAATTTGTCACAAAAGGCCAAGTGCTCTTTACACTCGATGACCGCACTGACCGCGCCAACGTTGAGAAGCTCAAAGCTCAGTTGATGCGAGACAAAGCCTTGGCACTTGATCAAGAAAGGCAATTCTCTCGTGCACAAGAACTCAAGAGTAAGAATTTTGTCTCGCAAGGCTCTGTCGATACAACTTTGAGCCTTCGAGATGCTCAAATAGCGACTGTCAAGAGCGACGAATCAGCCTTAGAGGCCGCTGTTGTGGCGCTTGATTTCGATACCATTCGCGCGCCTATCTCAGGCCGTACGGGGATCATCAATGTGTTTCCAGGCACCTTGGTGGTGCCGCAAACCACCACGCTCGTCACGGTCACTCAACTCGATCCCATCTCAGTTCAGTTCAGTGTGCCTGAGGGGTACTTGGCACAATTGCAGCAAGCATTGTCTGAGTCCAAAAAGTCAAACACCCTCAACGTTCTAGTCAAAGTTCCCAATACCACCCAATCGGTATCGGGGCATTTGTATTTTGTCGATAATTTGGTGGATCCCAATTCAGGAACTATTCGCTCCAAAGCTCAATTCAATAACAGCAAAGACGCCTTGTGGCCCGGACAGTTTGTACAAACCACCATCAATTTGGGCACACTCAAGGATGCACTCTCCATCCCTTCCAAAGCAGTGGTGAATAGTCCCAACGGGAAATTTGTCTATGTTGTGGGCGAGGATCAAATTGCTGTTCAAAAACCCATCAAAACCGTTTATCTTTATGGCGAAGACATGGTGGTCGAGGGCTTGAAAGCGGGAGACCAAGTGGTCACAGACGGTAAACAAAACGTACGCCCCAACAACAAAGTGAGAGTGGTGACACCAGGGGGCGGCAAAAAATCGGACAACAAAGAGTCTTCGCCCACCAACCCCAGCGCGCCCAAGTCATGAACATCCCTCAGTTGTGTATCCAGCGCCCGGTGATGACGGTGCTGCTGAGCTTGGCCACGGTTTTTGCGGGTCTCATCGCTTACAGCAAAATCCCTATCTCTGCGCTGCCAACGTTCAATACGCCCGTGATCAGCGTCACGGCCTCCTTTCCCGGAGCCTCTCCTGAGACCATGGCCGCCTCAGTGGCCTTGCCACTGGAGAAACAGTTCTCCACCATTGACGGCATCAACGTCATCAGTTCGACCAATATTTTGGGCGGCACCACGATCAATTTGGAGTTCAATTCCAATAAAAACATTGATCTCGTTGCCGTAGACGTTCAAGCGGCATTACTGAGGGCGCAAAAATCTTTGCCTGTGGAGATGACCATCCCACCTTCATACAGGAAGGTCAATCCCGCAGACTCGCCCATCCTCTTTTTATCGCTGGCCTCGGCATCCTTGAGTATGTCCGAGCTCAATGATTATGCGGAAAATCTGATTGCCCCCACCATCTCAACGGTGAGTGGCGTGGCCTTGGTGAATGTGTATGGCCAAAAGCGTTTTGCTGTTCGCATTCGGGCCAACCCCCAGGCCTTGGCCTCTCATGGGCTCACCATGGATGATGTGCAAAGCGCTGTCAATGCCAGCAACTCCAATACCCCTGTGGGCATCTTGGACGGCCCCAAACAAATGCTCACCATCACGGCCAATAAACAATTGACCAAGTCCACCGAGTTTGCCAACGTGATTGTGAGCTCTCGCCCCAACGGAGTGGTGCGCTTAAAGGATGTGGCCACGGTTGAGGATAGCTACGAGTCTGTGCGCACACAAGCGAGCTATCAAGGCAAGACCTCGATCATCTTGGCCATCCAGCGCCAGCCCAATGCCAATACAGTTGAGGTGATCGACTCCATTAGAAGTTTGTTGCCACGCTTTAAGTCCCAGTTGCCAGCGTCCGTTGAGATCTTGCCCTTGAATGATCGCTCAATTTCTGTGCGTGACGCCATTCGAGATGTTCAATACTCATTGGCTTTGACGGTGATCTTGGTGATTTTGGTGATCTTGATGTTCATTCGCCGAACCGTTGCCACCATCATTCCGACCCTGAGTTTGCCGGTGTCCTTGATTGGTGCCATTTCACTCTTGTACGCTTTTGGTTACAGTTTGGACAATATTTCTCTACTGGGGATCACCTTGGCGGTGGGTCTCGTGGTGGACGATGCGATTGTGATGCTTGAGAATATCGTGCGCCATATTGAGGACGGCATGACCCCCATGCAAGCCTCTCTCAAAGGGGGCAAAGAGATGGCCTTCACCATTGTCTCCATCTCCTTATCGTTGGTGTCTGTCTTTATTCCCATTTTCTTCATGCCGGGTGTCATTGGGCTTTTGTTTCACGAGTTTGCTGTGGTGGTGGGCTTGGCCGTCTTGGTCTCTGCCGCTGTCTCACTCACGTTGGTGCCCATGCTGTGCTCGCGTTTTTTGCCCGTGCACCATAGCCAAGAAGAGACCCAAGAGAATGTGTTTGGTCGTTGGTTTGAGGCTGCTTTTAAATCGGTCCTGGATGCCTATGAAAGCACGCTTGAGGTCGCCCTCAATCATCGTCGCTGGGTTTTGTTGGTCGCCTTCATCACCTTTGGTTTGACGGTTTGGCTCTTCTCAATCAGTCCCAAGGGATTCTTCCCTGAAGAGGATATTGGCCAAATTCAAATCACCACTGAGGCCTCGGAGGATATTTCTTTTAGAGAAATGGTCCGCATTCAAAATATCATTGCTGACACCATCAGTCACGACCCCTCGGTCGCTTATGTCCAGTCCTTTGTGGGCTCGGCCTCCTTCACGCCCAGTCCATTGAACTCGGCACGGATTTTCGTTGTGTTAAAACCTCTGAGCGAGCGCCCACGCATCGGCTTGGTGATTGAGCAGTTGCGTAAGAAAACTCGCTATCCGGGTTTTGCGGTTTACATGCGGCCTGTGCAAAACTTACAACTCGGGGGTAAGCAAAGTAAGAGCCGTTACCAGTACGTCATGCAAAGTGTGAATGCCGACTCACTCAACGAGTGGTCCAATAAGTTGCAACAAAAAATGCGGAGTGATCCGGCCTTTCGAGACGTCACGAGTGACTCACAGTTAAGGGGCTTACAGGTCAATGTGAACTTTGACCGCGATAAGGCGGGCGCGCTGGGCGTCTCGACCCAAGACATTCGAAATGCACTTTATAACGCCTTTGGAGACCGACAGATCTCAACCATTTTTACACCGGTCAATAGCTACTTGGTGATCATGGAGGCTCCCAATGAGAATCGTGAGTTTGAAGACTCGATTGGCAACATCTTCGTGCGCTCCAAACTCACCGGGCAAATCGTGCCCCTCTCAAGCTTGGTGACGGTCACCCGAGCTGTGGGGCCTACCGCCGTGAACCACCAAGGACAACTTCAAGCGGTGACGATCTCGTTTAATTTGGCGCCTGAAGCCCCCTTGGGGGAAGCGACCAAGAAAATTGAGCAATTCTCTCAGGAGCTCCAAGTACCCTCATCCATCATCACCAATTATGGTGGCGATGCCGCTGTTTTTCAAAATACACAAAGCAGTCAAGTGGTTTTGCTCTTGGTGGCAGTCCTTGTGATCTACATTTTGCTGGGTGTGCTGTATGAGAGTTATATCCATCCCCTGACCATTTTGGCGGGTCTACCCTCGGCCGCGGTGGGAGCGCTTTTGTTCTTGTGGTTCTTCAAGATAGACCTCACCTTGATTGCGACCATCGGGATTTTGATGCTGATTGGTATTGTCAAAAAGAATGCCATCATGATGATTGATTTTGCACTTGAAGCTCAGCGCCATGAGGGCATGCACCCCGAGCAAGCCATTCGACGTGCTTGTGTGCTGCGTTTTCGCCCCATCATGATGACCACTTTTGCGGCCCTCATGGGCGCTTTGCCAATTTCCTTGGGGTTGGGTGCGGGGGCTGAGTTGCGCTCTCCGTTGGGCATTGCGGTGGTCGGAGGATTATTGTTCTCGCAGGTGATCACGCTCTACATCACGCCCGTCATTTATTTGTACCTAGAACGCTGGGCTGGCAAAGGCCCGATGGTGATCACAGAGGACATGATCGTTTAATGAGGCCTTTGTCCTGGAGCCCAATCTGGTGGCCTGCAAATGCTCTTAGAAGACTGTATGATGCCGAAAGATTTCAAGGACTTCAAAGACTTCACGCAATTTAAGGGCTGAGCCCAGCTTTTTGCTTAGCTCTCCCCAAGGTGAGCTCTTTGAGCTCTTGACCCATGGACTCTATCGAATACCCCGCACACGAGGGCATTCAGGGGATTACCCTGAATTTGACCTTTGCGTGCCAATGCTAAGCTTGAACAGATTATTAAGAGGTGAAAAAACATGAAACTGTCCATTAATGAACACGTGTATGAACTTGATGTGGAGCCCGAGATGCCTTTGTTGTGGGCACTCAGAGATGAGCTCGACATCAAGGGGCCCAAATTTGGTTGCGGCGTCGCCCAGTGCGGTGCTTGTACTGTCCTCTTAAATGGTGAGCCCGTGCGCTCATGCTCCTACCCAGTCTCCGCCGCGGTGGGGCAACAAGTGGTGACAATTGAGGGTTTGGAGAAAAAAGGCCATCTGCACCCCGTCCAGCAAGCTTGGATTGACCATGAAGTGCCCCAGTGCGGTTACTGCCAGGGCGGACAAATGTTGGCGGCGGTCGCTCTTTTGAAGAAGAAACCCAAGCCCACCGATGACGACATCGACGCAGCCATGACCAATATCTGCCGCTGTGGTACATATGCCCGCATCCGTGCTGCCATTCACGCCGTTGCCAATAAAGGAGTTTCAGCATGAATAACGCTCTGAAGGATGTCTCAAGCCCTGCAGCCCAAGATCCCGCCAAACGCGACTTTCTCAAACTCACCACCAGTGTTGGGGTCACCTCTGGGCTTGGCTTTTCGCTTGGATTTGTTTTGCCAAGTGCCGGCGCTGCCACTCCCGCTACAGCCAATACGCCACAAAAAGTCAACGCTTGGATTGAAATTCAGCCCGATGAGAGCATCATCATTCGCTACGCCCGCGCTGAGATGGGGCAGGGCTCGAGCACCTCAGCCCCCATGCTTGTGGCCGATGAGTTGGAGGCCGACTGGAAGAAAGTGATCGTGCAGTACGCCACTGCAGAAAACAATTTGGCGCAAAAGCGTATCTATGGGGACATGGCCTCAGTGGGTTCTCGCACCATCCAAGACTCACACGAGTACTTGAGAAAAGCAGGCGCCACAGCGCGCGAGATGCTCATCGTGGCGGGTGCCAACGCCATGAATGTGCCGTCCTCCGAGTGTGTGGCCAAGTTGGGTGTGGTCTACCACACGCCCAGCAAAAAGAGCATGACCTATGGTCAATTGGCGCTGGCGGCGTCTCAGCTCAATGCACCCGCCAATGTGGCCTTGAAGGATCCCAAGGATTGGAAAATCATCGGTAAGCCCATCAAGCGTCGCGAGATCCCCGACATTGTGCGTGCCAAAATCCGCTACGGTATCGATACCCAGTTGCCCGGGATGGTGTATGCCGCTGTTGCTGCCTGCCCCGTCTTCAACGGTAAGGTCAAGTCCCTTGACAGCAGCAAGATTGATAACCGCCGTGGGATCAAAAAAGTGCTCAACATGGGTGACTTTGTTGCTGTGGTCGCGGACAACTGGTGGCGAGCCAAGGAGGCTTTGAAGGATGTGAGCATCGAGTGGGATGTGCCTGAGAAAAACGCCAAACTCTCCTCCACCTCCTTGATGGATTACTTCAAAGAAGGTCTCTCGCAAAGCGAAGTTGCTGTTGCAAGAAAAGACGGTGACACCTTGGCCGCCCTCTCTGCACCAGGTGCCAAAGTGATCGAGGGTGAGTATTTCACCCCTTACTTGGCGCACTCGACCATGGAGCCCATGGGTTACACCGGATGGCTACAAGACGAAAAACTTGAAATTTGGACCTCCACACAAAGTGCTGAAGCCACTTTGGCCGTATCGGCCAGGGCTGCCGACGTTAAACAAGAAAACGTCAAAGTTCATCCCGTTCAACTCGGGGGTGGATTGGGCCGAAGGGGCGGGTCGCAAGACTTTTCTATTCAAGGCGCCAAGATCGCCCGTGCCATGTCGCCTCTGCCCGTGAAGATGCTCTGGACCCGAGAGGAAGACACCCAGCACGATTTCTATCGTCCTGCATCTTTGGCCAAATTCCGCGGAGTCGTGACCCCTGAGGGTCGAATCGATGCGCTTCACATCCGTGTGAGTGCGCCCTCGATTTTGTCCTCCCTCTTGAAGTTGCCCCTGCCAGGTGGCGTGGACCCCCAAGCTGTGGCGAGTCTTCGCGACCATCCTTACGCCAATCCCAACTCCTTGGTGGAGTACGCTCAGCACGATAGCAATGTGCCTGTAGGGTTTTGGAGATCGGTGGGTCACTCTCAAAACCCATTCATGCGCGAGTGCTTTATTGATGAATTGGCGCATGCGGCAGGCAAAGATCCTCTTGAGTTCCGCTTGGCCAACATCTCTGAAAAGCGTCCCAAGGACAAGGCTATTTTGCTTGCCGTGACCAAGGCAGCCAACTACGGTGCTCCTCTTCCCAAGGGTGTGTTCAGAGGTATTGCTGAGACTGAAGGCTACGGCAGCTACACGGCGTGCGTGTGCGAGGTCTCCGTGAATGCGCAGCAGCAAATCAAGATTCACCGCATTGTGGTGGGCATTGACCCAGGTTACGCTGTCAACCCCGATAACATCCAAGCCCAACTCCAAGGCAGTATGGTGCACGGTTTGAGTGCAATTTTCTGGGGAGAGATCACGCTAAAGGATGGCCGTGTAGAGCAGTCCAACTTCCATGACTACCGCATGATGCGTTTGAACGAAATGCCCAAAGTGGAGACGGTGGTTGCGCCCACTGGTGGGTTTTGGGGCGGCGTTGGTGAGCCCTCTCAAGCCCCCCTTGGCCCCGCATTGGCCAATGCCATCTTCAACGCCACAGGAAAACGCATTCGCTCCTTCCCCCTTAAGAATCACGGCTTTACATTGATCAAAGCCTGATGTCCTAGGCTCCATGGGGTCCAAGGGCGCACAGCTTTTGAGGCCACCATGGACTGAGAGGGAAGGGGTCTTGGTGGAGCTTTTTAAGGCTTCGCTGGGACTATAATCAAGAGGTGCTCCGCTTGGAGTTTGCTGTCTTGGATTGCGCCAAAGCCCAGTAGCCCAAAGCCCATGCAGTCATGGGCTTTTTTGTTGCCAACTTTGCTGTGCATCACTAAGACGAGCCATGCCTACACACCCCCCGACTTGGTCACTTTTAGGAAGATATACACATGACAGCTGAGAACTCAAAAATCATCTACACCTTGACAGATGAAGCGCCTCTTTTGGCGACCGCCTCTTTTTTGCCGATCATTCGCACCTTTGCCAAGCCTGCGGGGATCGAAGTTGCTCAAAGCGACATTTCTGTGGCGGCCCGTATTTTGGGTGAGTTCCCTGAGTTTTTAACGGACGCGCAAAAACTGCCTGACAATTTGGCAGAGCTGGGTCGATTGACGCTCCTGCCCGAGACCAACATCATCAAGTTGCCCAACATCAGCGCCTCAGTGCCCCAACTGGTCGCTTGCATTCAGGAGTTGCAAAGCAAAGGTTTTGCAATTCCGAACTATCCAGAGGATCCCAAGAGCGACGAAGAAAAATCAATCCGCGCTCGCTACTCCAAGTGCATGGGCTCGGCCGTGAACCCAGTACTTCGCGAAGGAAATTCAGATCGTCGCGCACCTTTGGCAGTGAAAAACTTTGCCCGTAAAAATCCCCACAGCATGGGCGAGTGGAGTCAAGCCTCTCGCACCCACGTGGCCACCATGAAGCATGGGGACTTCTACCACGGGGAGAAGTCCATGACTCTGGATAAAGCGCGTGAAGTGCGCATGGAAGTCCTGACCCAAAGCGGTCGTACAGTCGTTCTAAAGCCTAAACTGTCACTACTCCAAGGAGAGATCATTGACAGCATGTTCATGAGCAAAAAGGCGCTGTGTGAATTCTTTGAAGAGCAAATGCAAGATGCAAAGAAAACAGGCATGTTGTTTTCATTGCATTTAAAGGCCACCATGATGAAGGTCTCTCACCCCATCGTGTTCGGTCATGCAGTTCGGGTGTATTACAAGGACGTTTTTGCCAAGCACGCCAAGCTCTTTGAAGAAATTGGCGTCAATGTCAACAATGGTTTGGTCAACCTCTATGACAAACTACAAGCCCTGCCCGAGGCCAAGCGCAATGAAGTTTTGGCCGACATGAAGGCCGCACAAGACGCTCGTCCTGAGTTGGCCATGGTCGACTCGGACAAGGGCATTACTAATTTGCACGCCCCCAACGATGTGATTGTGGACGCTTCCATGCCCGCCATGATCCGTGCGGGAGGGAAGATGTATGACTCCCATGGCAAGTTGCAAGACACCAAGGCTGTTATTCCTGAGAGCACCTTTGCTCGCATTTATCAAGAGACCATTAATTTTTGCAAAACCAACGGTAGGTTCGATCCCAAAACCATGGGAACTGTGCCCAATGTGGGGTTGATGGCTCAGCAAGCTGAGGAGTATGGCTCACATGACAAAACCTTTGAGGCTCCTGAGGCAGGACAAGCCCGCATTGTGGACAATGCCAGCGGAGAGGTGCTCTTGAGTCAAGACGTGGAGGAGGGCGATATTTGGCGCATGTGCCAAGTCAAGGACGCTCCCATTCGCGACTGGGTGAAGTTGGCCGTGACCCGTGCCCGCAACTCCGGCATGACCGCTGTGTTTTGGCTAGACCCCTATCGTCCACACGAGGCCGAGTTGATCAAAAAAGTCAATCTCTACTTGAAGGACCACGATACAACGGGTCTGGATATCCACATCATGTCTCAAGTGCGTGCCATTCGTTTCTCACTCGAGCGTGCCATTCGTGGCCTGGATACGATCTCCGTCACGGGCAACATTCTTCGGGATTATTTGACCGATTTGTTCCCCATCATGGAACTCGGTACCAGCTCCAAAATGCTCTCCATCGTACCCTTGATGGCGGGTGGTGGCCTCTATGAAACTGGGGCCGGTGGCTCTGCTCCTAAGCATGTGAAACAACTCTTGGAGGAGAACCATTTGCGTTGGGATTCCTTGGGTGAATTTTTGGCCTTGGCGGCAAGTATTGAGGAGTTGGGCATCAAGACCCACAACAACAAAGCCAAGCTCGTTGCCAAAGCGCTCGATGCGGCCACAGGCCAGTTACTTAACAACAATAAAAACCCTTCTCCCAAAACCGGTGAACTTGATAACCGCGGTAGTCAGTTTTACTTGGCCCTTTACTGGGCACAAGAGTTGGCCACTCAAACGGAGGACAAAGAGCTGCAAGCGCATTTCGCTCCTTTGGCCAAGGCCTTGGCAGACCACGAAGCAAAGATTGTTCAAGAGCTCTTGAGCGTCCAGGGTAAAGCCGTGGATATCGGCGGTTATTTCTTACCTGATATGAAAAAAATGACCGAGGTCATGCGTCCAAGTGCGACCTTCAATCAAGTCATGGCGAGTGCTTGATCGGGCAGGGTTTGATTTTCATGACTTGAGCTTTTATGTCCAGACCTGCACGCGCTAAAACATCTTTCTCACCTGAGAGACGCCAAAGCTTGGCCTTGGGAGCGCGTGCAACGCTGGGGTCTGGCTTGGTGGCCCTCACCTCAGCGCTGGGGCTGGGGTGGGCGAACAATACCTTCGCCAAAGACGACCCCGTTGAGCACATGATGACCTCAGGCAAATTGCGCTCGGTCTCTGAGATGCTCGCTGGCGTGAAAGAGTATGAAGTGAGGGAAAGTCAACTCAAGAGTGAGGGGATTCAGTTGCATTTGTCCATCTTGGCCGACAACGGCAACTCGGTTCCTTTGGGGGTGAGTGTGGCCTCTCCCATGACGCCCCAGAGTCATGTCACCGATATATATCTTCTATCCCAACGCAACCCTGTGCTCGTCATGGCTCATCTTCAGTTGGGTCCTTGGAATGGGCGGGCTGAACTCAATACTCGGGTGCGCTTGGCGGGCTCTCAAAAGGTGTTCGCCTTGGCACGAACCAATGAGAATCTTTGGCTCGTGGACAGTGCCGATATCATCGTCACCGAGTCGGCGTGTGTGGATGCCTCCAACTGAGCGGATCAGCACTTTGATCCTTCAACTCAACCATTGCACTCAAGCATGAACGCAAGACTCATCTGGCCCAAAACCATAGCCGCTGGGGACGTGATCAAAGTGCGTTTACTCATCCAGCACCCCATGGAGACGGGGTACCTTCAAGACATGACTGGTCACTTGATACCGCGAAACGTCATCCAATGGATTCGGTGCGAGTACGATGGCCAAGAGGTGTTCAAGGCACAAACCTCGTCAGGGATTGCTGCCAACCCATTTTTTGAGTTCTATGTCAGGGCCACGGTCACAGCGTTGATGGTGGTCACTTGGTTTGATGATGATGGACAAACGGGTGAGTTGCGTCAACTCATGCCCGTGCAGTCTTGAGCGCTAAATAGACGTTTGAGGCGCGAACGAATCCCAGGCTGACTCAGCCTCAGCGGCGTACATCAACGCTGGGCCACCCCCCATATAGACGCAAATAGCCAGCATCTCCTCGAACTCTTGGCGAGTGCAGTTGAGTTTGTGCAACGCTTTCACGTGAAAGCCAATGCAACCCGAGCAGTGCTGCGTAATACCAATGGCCAGAGCCATGAGTTCTTTGTTTTTTTCGCTGATGGCCCCGCCCGTCACCGCGGCCTTGGCCAACTGTCCAAACCCTTGCATGGCCTCAGTTTGTGACTTTTTGAGGGTGGCCATGGATTTGCTGATCGTTTGAATGAGTGTAGGGTGATCAAAGGAATTCATCGTTGTCTCCAATTTTTAAAGTGAATTAAGGGGTATCTTGAGGTAGGAAATGCCGTTGGGTTCAAGCGGAGGAAATTGGCCTGCACGGATATTGATTTGCACTGCAGGCAATATCAATGTGGGCATCTCGAGGGTGGCATCGCGCTGGGTCCGGTGCTCAATAAATTGCTCTTGTGTAATGCCATCATGGACATGGATGTTGTGAGCTCTTTGATCCTTGACCGTGGATTCAAAAGAGAACTCACGTCCGTTGGGAGGATAGTCATGGCACATAAAGAGCCGTGTTTCTAGGGGTAAGTTCAATATCCTCCGGGTCGATGCGTAGAGTGTTCGGGCATCCCCGCCTGGAAAGTCACAGCGTGCAGTTCCGACATCGGGCATGAACATTGTGTCACCCACAAAAACTGCATCCTCAATTTGGTAAGCCACACACGCAGGGGTGTGCCCAGGCACAGACAACACCTTGATGGTGAGCTCACCGAGTTTGAGCTCCTCGCCCTCCATCAACAAGTGATCGAATTGCGAGCCATCGACCTTGAAGCTCGCCTCTAAATTGAAGATGGCTTTGAAGACTTGCTGCACCTGGGTGATGTGTTGTCCAATGGCGATTTTTCCTCCCACTCGCTCCTTGAGGTAATGCGCAGCGCTCAGATGGTCCGCGTGAGCATGGGTCTCTAAAATCCACACCACTTGAAGTTGGTTGTCTTTTATATAGCTCACCACCTGGTCGGCTGAATGCGTGCTGGTTCTGCCAGACTTGGGGTCGTAGTCCAAAACTGAGTCAATCACAGCGCATGCGCTCCCCGCCCCTTGGTGAACGATGTAGCTGATGGTCCAAGTGGCCAAATCGACGATGGGGTGAACAATAAGGACAGACATGTTGAGAATCTTTAAAGTTAAAGTTTTTATATTATATTTTATGATATAATAAAAGTCAATATAATATTTCATGATTAAATGAAAGGGCGGGTATGAAGGTTGTTCCTTTAGAGTTGGCGCAGATGCAAACCGCAGCGGGTGCTGCTTGTAAGCTCATGAAGGTGTTATCCAACTCGGATCGGTTGATGATTCTTTGCCAGCTCTCCAAAGGAGAGATGCGAGTGGGAGAGATTGAAGCGTTGCTTGGAATTGAACAACCCACACTCTCACAACAACTGACTGTTCTCAGGGAGGAGGGGTTGGTGGTGACGAGGCGTGAGGGTAAACATATTTTTTACAAAATTCAAAGCCCCAAGGCACTCGCTGTGATTGAGGTTTTGTACGAGCAGTTTTGTACTGTTTAAGGGGCAACACATGAATATTGATTGGAATCACTTCACCCCTTGGGCTTCGCTGATTGGGGGATTGGTGCTGGGGTTAGCGTCCTCGGTATTCATCTTATTCAACGGTCGCATCTTGGGGATTAGCGGCATTTTGGGTGGATTGTTGGCTTTACGCAAAGGGGACTTAGGCTGGAGGCTGTCTTTTTTGATGGGATTAATGGTGGCGCCTTGGCTCTATGTCTTGATCTCACCGGATAGCACCCTTCAAGCTCCCCGCATAGACAGTGGTTTAGGTGTAATTTCACTGGCCGGCATATTGGTGGGTTTTGGAACCCGCTTGGGCTCGGGCTGCACCAGTGGCCATGGTGTGTGTGGTATCTCTCGATTATCTCTTCGCTCGATCGCAGCAACAGTCGTGTTTATGTTGTCTGGTTTTGCGGTGGTGTATGCGCTCAAGAACCTAATTTGAAAGAACGACCATGAAAAAACAATTGACTGAATTTATCGTGGGTTTGCTTTTTGGAATGGGCTTGATTCTCTCGGGGATGACCGATCCAGGCAAAGTGATCGGATTTTTGGATATTTTGGGTCACTGGGACCCATCGTTGTCTCTGGTCATGGCGGGGGCCATTGGTGTTGGGCTTTTTGCCTTTGCTATGGCAAAAAAAAGAACAACATCTTTGTGGGGTGATGAGTTGCGTTGGCCTCGTTTGGATCAAATTGATCGCCCCTTGATCATGGGTGCCTTATTGTTTGGAGCAGGCTGGGGGCTGGCTGGATTTTGTCCAGGCCCCGCAATCGTGTCCATGGCCTCGGGCCAAGTGAAGTCTTTGGTCTTTGTTGTTTTCATGGTTTTAGGCATGCTAATGTTTGAAGGCTATGATCGAGTACTGAGAAAAAAGATCATTTGAGTCAGACCCACCTATTGCTATTGGGTTTACCTTGTAAAACTGAGGTCACATAACATGATCATCGTAATGGTATTGGGCTTGATGATTGGGGCCGTGATGGGCTTGACCGGCGCGGGTGGAGGCATCTTGGCCGTGCCTGTGCTGGTCTCAGGTATGCATTGGACTATGCAGCAAGCGGCACCCGTTGCTCTGGTTGCCGTGGCCTCTGGAGCGGCAGTGGGGGCATTTGATGGTTTCAGGCATCGTTTGGTGCGTTATAAAGCGGCTGCCTTGATGGCCCTTTGCGGAGTGCCCATGACTCATCTTGGCCAGGAACTGGCCCAAGAGTTACCGCAATATTTACTGTTGGGTGTATTTTCTTCACTGATGTTAATCGTCTCGTGGCGTTTTTATACCCAGTCTTTGGATAAAAGCTCAGAGAGTGGGGATGATAGTCTTAGGTTAGCATTCATCAACTCGTCCACAGGCAAGTTCATCTGGACTCCCAAGGCAGCTATGGTGCTCGGACTCATTGGCATGCTCACTGGCACAATGACAGGCCTCTTGGGGGTGGGTGGTGGATTTTTGATCGTTCCATTGATGAAAAAATTTACCCATCTGGCCTTACCAGGTATTGTTGCAACCTCACTATTTGTGATCGCTTTGGTCGGAACAGGCGGCGTGGTCAACTCCATTTTGACGGGCGCTCAGTTACCCATTGTGGCAACCACTGGCTTTGCCAGCGCCATGATCTGCGGTATGTTGATGGGCCGAGTTGTTTCCAGAAAACTTCTGGCCTGGCAAGTTCAACGCGGATTTGCGGCTCTCTTGGGATTGGTGTCGATGCTCATGTTTTATAAAGCATTCATGAGCTTTTAAATTTGAAGTGTCTTATTTCGTTTCAGTTTTCAAGTTACTTTGCCCGAGCGGCTTGTCAGACTCACTTGATAGGACAAAAAAATGATATCTCTGTGTGGCAAAGATTGGCTAGAACTTGTTTGATAAAAAGTAAATCAGCAAAAAATAAATCAGCAAAATTAAATGAATGAATTGATCTTTTTTCCCTGCACGCTTTCATCATGATCCGTGCTAGATACCCAATATGAAAACTTACATCGCTGAATTTTTAGGTACAAGCCTTTTGCTTGCCATCGTGACGGGTTCTGGGTTGATGGGGGACACGCTGGGTCAAGGCAATGCAGCTGTTGCCTTACTTGGCAATAGCATTGCAACAGGTGCAGGTCTTTATGTGCTCATTGTTTTGTTGAGGCCTATTTCGGGCGCCCACTTTAATCCCGTTGTTAGTTTAATGAGTTGGAAGTTAGGTCACATCAACCTAAGAGCCTTGTTGGGCTATGGTGTTGGCCAAGTGAGTGGAGCTCTAACAGGGGTTTGGCTCACACACGTGATGTTTGGTTTGCCCATCATCCAAGAGTCTGCAAAATATAGAACAGGTGCAGGTATTTGGATCAGTGAATGGGTCTCAACATTAGTCCTTTTGTCAGTAATTCGTCTCGGTGATCAAGTTGCAAAAGACAAAGTACCCATGCTGGTTGCCATGACCGTCACAGCAGGCTATTGGTTTACGTCATCCACTTTTTTTGCAAATCCAGCGGTTGCTGTTGCAAGAAGCTTTACCAATACTTTTGTGGGAATAGCCGGACAAGATGTATTGGGGTTTGTAGTTTCTGAGCTTCTAGCCGGTTTCATGTTTATCTTTTTCTTTTGTAATCCGGGGAAGAATGCCGCAGATTCTGCAAAACTGTAAATGTAGAGTGTTGAGGTGCTTCACGAGCGTCCAAAAAGTGAATCTTTAGATTCCTGTAGATGAGCAATTGAAATTTGTAATCCTGCGATCAATATAAATTTCAAGGGCATTTAATGTGATTGGAAGCTAGGGTGCAAAGCCATGGCTAGTCGGCGTGCTTTTATCCACTGGTTTAAAGGTTAAATGGTTGACTTCGGCTAAAATTGGCTTCAATCTATTCCTTAAGGAGTTTTAGCATGGCATTGCGAATCAACGACCAAGTTCCTAATTTCACCGCACATACTGACCAAGGGACAATCAATTTTCATGATTGGATTGGTAGCAATTGGGTCATTCTTTTTTCTCATCCCAAAGATTTCACACCTGTTTGCACTACTGAGTTTGGTGCTGTGGCAAAGCTCAGTGACGAGTGGGCAAAGCGCAATACCAAAGTTATTGGTGTCTCGGTTGATGGGGTTGAAGACCATAAGAAATGGAAAAAAGACATTGAAGGCTTTTCGGGTGCAACAGCAGGTTTTCCGATCATTGCTGATGAAGAGTTGGCGGTTTCAAAAGCCTTTGACATGTTGCCCGCTGAGGCCTATCTTCCAGATGGTCGAACACCAGCTCATACAGCAACCGTACGTTCTGTGTTTATCATCGGACCCGATAAAAATCTTAAACTGTCTATGACCTATCCAATGTCGGTTGGTCGAAATTTTGCCGAAGTACTTAGAGCACTTGATGCTTTGCAATTGACGTATAACGCACCCTTAGCTACACCAGCCAATTGGACTGTTGGTCAAGATGTGGTGGTTGCGTTGTCTTTAGACAATGATCAGGCAAGAGAAAAATACGGCGAGATTGATATCAAATTGCCTTATTTACGCATGGC
>DAISKH010000042.1:5985-21233 GCA_036821105.1 Limnohabitans sp. | reverse complement strand
CTTTTTACGGTGGGCACAGCACTCACAATCCAACCTTCTAGCGGATCCAAAGGCTCTGGCAGCCCATGAAGAGGTAAGCCTTGAAGATGGGCCGTGTGACCCCATGCCGCTTGTACCGCGCACAATACCGCATCCAAGGCGTCTCCTTGAGGCTCATGGATGAGCTCTTCGCGTTGGGCATGGGTGAGCTTGAGCCTGAGCCCCAAGCGAGTAAGGCCAAGCTCCAAAGCATGAACGATGTCTTTGCGAGCGATAAGTCGATCAGGCGTTTGTTTGGCGCGATCATCGCTTTTGTAGCTCCTTGAGCCCAACACCTCCCTTGCCAAGAGTCCAGGGTAAGCTTCCAGAGCCAAGCGTTTGGGGTCGCCTGGGTGCAGCCCCACAAATGTCAACCCTGCGCTCAGGAGCACTGGCACGCCAGCGTGCATCATGTAGGCCACGGGTGGATTCACCCACTTCATGGAGGAGCTTGAATCGGCACAAAGATCAGTGCCGCGGTGAGCAAATTTAGAACCAACCGCACGCTTGGCACAAAAGTCCATGAACAGTGCCCGAAGCTCAGCTCTCGTGTGTGCGCCAAAGGTTTGCATGCAGGCCAACCATTCGGTGGGCCAGCCCAACGCCAGCACCAATTCACGAGGCAAGCCAAAAGGCAAATCAAAGCCACCAACGTAGCTCGGGTGGCGCTTGAGTTCAGCTTCAAACACATCAAAGTCTGGAGCCCTCACGAGCTCCTCCAACACCACAACACCCCCCTCCTTGTGATGAGCCCAAGCCATGACAATGGGCTTGCGAGCTGTCGGGCGAGAGGTGAAATCCACGCCCAGGACTCGAGCTGAAGAGGAGGTTTGAGCCTGAACCCGAAACTTAGCCTGAGCCTCGTCCATTGAATCGCTGAGTGACTTGGGTTGGAAATTCATGAAGTAGAGAAGTGGCCTCGTCGGGGGCTAGCTAAGCCAAAGGGTGAGGGGGTCTTTGATGACCCAACCTTTGATGACCCAACACTTGCTCCAAAGAGGATGACGCTTGGGTCAACCACTTTGGTCAATCAATTTGGTCGATCTAACTCGCAGCTCTGAGGTGGCCTAGGAGCGGCCCATGATGGCCGCCGTGGCCATGAGCTCTTCCAAGAGCGCAAGCGAGACTTCACCCGATACAGAATAGGGGTCAAGAACTGGCTTCTCAGAATACTTGAGCACAACCGAGACATTGAGCTTGGCCAAATTGACTTGGCCCATGGCCCAACCGCTGTAGCGTCGCTCTTTGACTTCTTCGTAATGAAGCAGCACCACATCGGTGTGACGTGTATCTCGAATAAGGTGAGCATAAAGGGCATTCACTTGGTTGCGCCCACCCTCTAAGACTTGTAAAAATATGCCACCGCCGTGGCACAAAATACCCGTAATGCCATTGGAGGCGTTGTGCTCCTTGGAGGACGCCAAAATGGACTCGGTGTGCTCTTCGTCGCCGGGCTTGACCGAGCGGCTGACATAGACCAAACGAACCAACATGCTGCGTCTCCTTTTAAGTTTTTTGAGGAATGAGGGCTAAGAACTCACGGCGCAAATTGGGATCTTTCAAAAAAGCCCCGCGCATGACGGAATTGATCATTTTGCTCTCCACATCCTTCACTCCTCGCCAGCCCATGCAAAAGTGAGACGCTTGCATCACCAAGGCCAAGCCGTCGGGTTGGGTTTTGGCTTGAATGAGGTCAGCGAGCTGAACAACAGCTTCTTCTTGGATTTGGGGGCGGGACATGACCCAGTCGGCCAACCTGGCATACTTGGACAAGCCAATGACGTTGGTGTGCTCATTGGGCATGACTCCAATCCAGATTTGACCCATGACAGGGCACAAGTGATGGCTACAAGCACTGCGCACGGTGATCGGGCCCACAATCATCAGCTCATTGAGGTGCTCAATATTGGGAAACTCGGTGATGGTGGGGGCTTGGATATAGCGCCCACCAAAGACCTCTTTCAAATACATTTTGGCTACTCGTCTAGCCGTGTTATTCGTATTGTGATCGTGTTCAGTGTCAATGACCATGCTGTCCAAGACACCTTGCATCTTGACTTCGACCTCGTCAAGCAAGGCCTCGAGTTCACCAGGCTCAATGAATTCAGCGATGTTGTCGTTGGCGTGGAATCGTTTTTTAGCCGCCAACAATCTTTGCCTGATTTTTACAGACATAGGCGTGCCGTCTGCATTGGGGTCCAACACTTGAGAAGAAGTCATTTTCAGCGCAAAGCCTTTGTCATGAAAATAAGTAGATCGTTTGCTAACAGTTAAAAGATCCTAACAGCCTTTGGGAGGACCCTCGAAGAAAAGGGTCTTTTAGAGCAAGGACTACCGAACACGTCAATGCCCCAAATAAGCCCAACTCAGGCGAACTCAGCACATCTATTGCCGAACGTACCGCCACAGCATTCAATCGTGTTCGAGGGCCAGCCTGAAACCGAGAAAGCAATCTCCCCATTGTACCGACAGCGCTGGGGTTTGTCTTTGGAACGAGGTGCAAGGTGCGCCCTGTGGTGAATGCTCTTGAGCTGAGAGCCTGATATTAGCTACTAGCCTTGCTAGCCCGCGCAAGCCCTCTCTAATCAGGGAGAGCCCGGCCCATTCATCAAGACTTGAGCGTGGCTTGTCTGAGCATCAAAATGGCCTCTGCGTTGGAGGGAGAAAAGACCAAGTCGGCCGCTTCCAACATCGGTAGCCACTGCCACTGGGTGTGCTCTAAGGGGTTGAGCACAATGTCTGTGCCCGAGGGAACACGTAAGCCAAAAACTCGCTCAGTATTGTGTGTCACCCCTGGGGCGTAGCGGTGAAGATAAGCGGGGTAAATTTCATATCGGTTCTCAAGGCCCCAGTCTCTAAGCTCCAGGCCTGGTGCATTGGCATCAATGCCCGTCTCTTCCAACACCTCACGTTTGGCCGTATCGACCCACGCTTCGGACAAGAAGTCTTTCGATCCTGTGACGCTTTGCCATGTGCCCATGTCCACCCGCCGAATCACCAACACCTCTAGAGCTTGGGTGTGGATCACCACCAACACCGATAGTGGAATTTTGTAACTCACGGTGAGGTCATCCCAGAAATAAAGATTGTGAAAGCAAGAACACCTCGTCCCAAGCCCCATTTGCGCGACTCAACCTTTGGAGGTGTCACCGCGCCAACTTAGGAGGATGCAGACACTCTCTTTTTAAGCCGAATTTGATTGGGTAAAGGCACCGAGCGGTGCAAAACATCCTCCCCCAACCACTGGGCGCCTTGCCAAGCGCGCTTGGCCACCAAAGACAACGGCAACTGTTGATAGTCGTCGTTGAACACCTCAAAACTATAATCCCCCCGGTAACCCAGTGCATACAAACGGGTGACCAAATCAGCCAAGGCATCCGAGTGCACACCCTCGCCTGGAAAGACCCTGAAGTGTCTAGCCGTGGTCATGCGGTCCTCAAAGGTTGGGACCTCTTGCCACATGAAATCGGCCAATTGCACTAGAAATATTTTTTCTGGATCCAACAGCTCCAAATCATCCAACGCTGTCTTGGTTGCAAAGAGGTGAAAGGAATCGAGCCCTAGGCCTAAATTGGGTGCGTCAGCGATTTGAATCACTTCCCAAGCCTGTGGAAATTCATTGATGGTGCGCCCCCAAGACAGGGCTTCAAAGGCCACCTTGATCCCCAAGGGTAGAGCCAACATGGCCAGTTTGCGTAAATCTTTGGCCAACACCGTACTCTCGCTGCTCGCATGCACCGAAGTCGATGAGCACACCAACAGAACTTTGGAGCCCAAGGCATGGCACATCTCAAGCATGGCCTTGGCGATATCGATTTTGTAGAGGTGCAAATGACCCGATAGACCCTCAAAATCCCGTAGCACCTGAAAACCTGTCACTCTCAGTCCACTGGATTTGACCGCTTTCACAGCCGCCTCAAAGCCCTCGGGATGAGACACCACGTCTCGAGCGCTCAGCATCACTTGAGAAAAGCCTGCTTCTTTGATCGCTTTGAGTTTGGCCTCCAAATGGCCAGCCAAAGAGATGGTATCCATACCAAAGTCTTCCATGGCACCCAACATCGAGCTCATGCGTGTCCTCTCTTGGCCGTGCCCACCAACTCAAAGCTCACCCCTGAGAGCCAGGTGCGTGTCAAGGCCCCGTCGTGCCTCTCGCCTCCGCTCTCCTGGGTATCATGCAACGTCACGAACTCGACCCCTCTTGCCATCAGCATTTGAGTGGCCGCTTGGACGTCCTCACAGCCAAGACCAATGCGCTGAAAACGCTCTTCCTCTTCAAGCGCCAAAACCCCTGGCTCAGGCTCAATAAGTTGAAGGAAAAAAGTGTTGCACGGACTCTTCATGATCCGACCCTTGGGCAAGACACCAAAGCGAGCCGAGGGCTGCAACGCCTCAAAGCCCAAGAGCTCTTGGTAAAACTCCATCCAGTCGAGCATTCGGTCGTTGCCGATGTATTGCACCAAACCGAAAAAATGAAATCCTGCCAAAGCGCTGGGGTGAGGGTCCACACTGGGGATGGGGACAAAGTCAACGTCATAAATGGAGAAGTCTCGTACGCGGTCAATAAAGTAGATTCGACTCGAACCTACCCCATGAATCGCTGGGATATTGAGCTCCATCACCTCCACATGTGTGGGCACACCCCAGGCCCCCAATTCGAGGGCACGGTGATAGGCCTTGGCCGCATCGCGCACACGAAGGCCTAAAGCGGCAATGACAGGCTTATCGGTGGGATTGAGCGCATGGGGCAGCCCCGATGCGTGTGCATTGATGATCACATTCATGTCGCCTTGGCGATACAGCAGCACCTCTCGCGAGCGGTGTCTGGCCACAGGACGAAACCCCATCATCTCAAGCACTTGCCCCAGCGCCTGAGGCTTGGAGGTGGCGTACTCAATGAACTCAATCCCCGAAAGCCCCAGTGGATTGGTGTCGGGAGAAATCGATTCGCGATTGGGGATCTCATCCACCGATTTGGAATTTGCAGTCATGGCCAGTCGATCACTTCACTTAAAAAAATACAAAAAACAACCCAAGGCTTGCGACCCATGGACTCTTGCCCATGCATTATGATCCTTGCTTCTGAAGGCTTAAATCTTACCCTTAAAACGCAGATCAAATCCAATTTAACTTGGGAGCCCCTCCACATGATTCATACCCGCCACCTCATGACCTTGACCCTGGAAGTGCCCTCTAGCGTTGATTTGGGGCAAACTCCACGAGGGGGTCGCAAAATTGCCCACATCTCGGGCGGGCATTTTGAGGGTGAGAAAATAAAAGGCACTGTGATGGCCGCACCTGGTGGGGACTGGCTCACCCTCAGGAGTGACGGGGTGTTGAGCCTGGATGTGCGCATTACCCTCAAAACACACGACCAAGCTCTTATTTTCATGTCCTATCAAGGAGTTCGCCATGGCCCGCCAGAGGTGATTGAGCGCTTGAACAAAGGCGAGCGAGTCCCCAGTGAAGACTATTACTTTCGCATGGCCCCGGTGTTTGAAACAGGCAGCGAGGCCTATGGGTGGCTTAACCGCTCACTGTTTGTGGCCACTGGAAGTCGTGAACCCTCGGGCCCGGTATACCAAATTTACGAGATTCTCTAGAGAAGAGATACGCTAGGGCTCGGCGCAGTTGGGTTAGGCCCATTCAATTAAGCCTATTCTGTGGCCCCTAATCTTTAGCCCCTATTCCACAAACCCTAGTTCATCAAGGATGGAGCATGAGGTCAGAGCTGGCCAGCGCTCAATCGATGAGCGCTGTTTTGAGCAAGCCCTAGTTGCCCCTTTAAGCCTGAACGGGCGTACGCAAGCGAATATGGAGCTCTCGCAACTGCTTTTCATCAACGCCTGAGGGTGCTTGAGTGAGCAAACACTGTGCACGCTGGGTTTTGGGAAAGGCAATCACGTCTCGAATCGATTCGGCACCCGTCATCAAGGTGACGATGCGGTCTAGACCAAAGGCCAAACCACCATGGGGAGGAGCGCCGTACTGCAAGGCGTCGAGCAAAAAGCCAAACTTCAGTTGAGCCTCTTCAGGGGTGATCTTCAGAGCATCAAAGACCTTTTGCTGCACATCTGCACGGTGAATACGAACCGAACCGCCCCCAATCTCCCACCCATTGAGCACCATGTCATAGCCTTTGGCAATGCATTTCTCAGGTGCCGTGACCATCCAATCCTCGTGGCCATCTTTGGGCGCAGTGAACGGGTGATGCACCGCTGTGTAACGGGCCGACTCCTCGTCGTACTCGAACATGGGGAAATCGACCACCCACATGGGAGCCCAACGCGGTTGAAACAGTCCGTGTGTTTTGGCGAAATCACTCAAACCAATTTTCAAGCGAAGCGCACCCATGGCATCGTTGACGATCTTGGCTTTGTCGGCTCCGAAGAAGATCAAGTCACCATTTTGCGCACCCGTTTTACTCAAAATCGCGGCGATGGCATAATCATTCAAATTCTTCACAATGGGAGACTGCAAGCCCTCGCGGCCAGCAGCAACGTCGTTGATCTTGATCCAGGCCAAGCCACGTGCGCCATAAATTTTGACAAACTCGGTGAAGCCATCGATCTCACCACGGCTGATGCTCCCGCCTTGGGGAATGCGAAGTGCCACCACACGTCCACCTGGGGTTGTGGCAGGAGTCGAGAACACTTTGAAATCCACCGTCTTCATCTCTTCAGTAAGCTCAGTGAACTCGAGCGCAATTCTCAAGTCGGGCTTGTCAGAGCCAAAACGGTGCATCGCCTCACCGTAGGACATGACAGGAAACTCTCCCAAGTCCACACCCAAGACCTCTTTGAAGAGGTGACTGATCATGCCTTGGAACATTTCTCGAATTTCCTCCTCGCCCATGAAGGAGGTCTCGATATCGATTTGGGTAAATTCGGGCTGACGATCAGCCCTCAAGTCCTCATCACGAAAGCATTTGGTGATTTGATAGTAACGGTCAAAACCCGCCACCATTAAGAGTTGCTTAAAGAGTTGGGGGGACTGCGGTAGTGCAAAAAATTGTCCATCATGGACCCGGCTTGGCACCAAGTAGTCACGGGCACCTTCAGGTGTACTCTTGGTGAGCATCGGAGTTTCAATATCAACAAAGCCGTTGTCATGCAAAAATTGGCGCACATGATGGGCCACTTTGTAGCGCAACATCAAGTTTTTTTGCATATAGGGGCGTCTCAAATCTAGGACACGGTGGGTCAAACGCGTGGTCTCGGAGAGGTTCTCATCGTCAAGTAAAAAAGGCGGGGTGACCGATGGGTTCAAAACCACGAGGCCTTGTGCATGGACCTCGACTTGACCACTTTTGAGCTGTTCGTTCTCTGATCCCTCTGGGCGCTTACGCACCACGCCTGTGACTTGGACGCAAAACTCGTTCCTCAAACTCTCGGCCAATGTAAATACAGCCTCTTGGGAAGGATTACAAACGATTTGAACATGTCCCTCTCGGTCCCTCAAATCAACAAAAATGACTCCTCCATGATCGCGACGACGGTTAACCCAACCGCACAACTGGACAGTTTGATCCAAAAGTTCTTGGGTCACTAAACCGCAATAATGGCTTCTCATGGACATGGCAATTTCTTTCTAAATATCAAAGTGTGGGACAGATTCGCTGATGGACAGGATCAAAAAGACCAGCGGACAGACTCAAGAGGCTGGATGTTGGGGAGAGGGCACACTGGGCTTTGAATCATGAACCATCTCATCGGGCGCAACTGCACCCATTGAGATCACGTACGTCAAAGCCTGGTCAACGCTCAAAGACAAGGTTCTCACCTCACTGATGGGCACCATCAGAAAAAAGCCGCTCGTGGGGTTTGGGGTAGTGGGGACATAAACGCTCACCATATCATCGCCCAAAATGGACGCCACCTCCCCCTTAGGAGAACCCGTTTGAAAGGCGATGGTCCAAGTCCCTTGACGAGGATACTGAACAAGCACAGCGGTGCGAAATGCATCCCCGCTGCTAGAGAACAAGGTGTTGGAGACCTTTTTAACACTGGTGTAAATGGATTTGACAAACGGGATGTGAATGAACAAATGATCCCATTGCTTGAGCCACCAGCGACCCGCCACATTGGAGGCAAAAGCGCCGGTGACCAAGAGGACCACAAAGACCAAGATCACCCCCAAGCCGTGCACTTCTCGCAAAAAATCTAAATCAGGCTGTCGGCTCGCACTCATGACCGAGCCCAACCCTGAGAGGACACCTGCGAAGATGGCATCAAAAAGACCCATGAGCCACAGCAACACCCACACCGTGATGGCCAAAGGCAGCCAGACCAAAAGGCCAGCGAGTAGGTATTTTTTTAAGTGCATGTACTCAATCGTTGATCAAAGAAAACCACCTCACACTCAATGCTCTCTCCATCAAGTGCTGGACTTGGACGCAGAAGAACTCGAGGTGGCGGTGGTGGTGGAAGCACCCGAACTGACGCTGGGTGTGGAGGAAGAAGAGCCAGTGGCGCCAGAGGTGCCAGATTTGCTTGGACTCGCTTGGGCCGAACTGCTGGAGTTCGAAGAGGTTTGGGTCGCCGTTGAGGTGGCACTGGAGTCACCCGAGGTCGAAGTGCTCGACGTTTCACTCGTGGTGCTTTTAACCGAACCGCTCTCGCCAGTGGCGCTCACCGTATCGGCCTTGGGCTTATCACCGCCCCTGAAATCGGTCACATACCAGCCAGAGCCTTTGAGCTGAAAGCCAGCGGCAGTGACTTGTTTTGAAAATTGTGGCTCCGAGCACTGCGTACAAACAGTCAAAGGAGGGTCTGAGAGCTTTTGTAAAACGTCCTTGGCAAAGCCACAAGACGCACATTTGTAGGCATAAATAGGCATTTGGAATTGACTTGTTTCAAAATCCACCATTATAGAGGTGAGCCAGAGGTTTTGAAAGAGTCACTCAGAGTCCTTTTGCAGTGACCAGGGATGTCGATCAAACCCACCCATCAAGGGGTGCTGGGCTCCATTCCAGGGTGATAGCGGTGAGGGCTTTGGACGTTTTTAATGAACTGGGGTGACAATGAACCCACAACCATGCTCAGTGCGGCAACAAGTAGGCCGACCCCTTGCGCGGGCAAGACCTCACCCAGGGGTGTGGCCAAAAAGACTAGCCAAGAGAGGAGTCCTAAGACAATGGACAACACCGCCCCTTGGGTGGTTGCTTTGGACCAGTAAAGACCAAATGCCAGAGGCACAAACGCACCCACCAACGGCACTTGATAAGCACCCGAGACCATCTCGTAAATGCTGGTGCCTTGCATGACGATGGCATAAATTAACACCACGACACTAAAGACAAGGACGGTGATGCGCATGGCTCTAAGCTCTGATTTGTCGTCCATGTCGGGTCTGAATTGACGCCAAATGTTTTCTGTGAAAGTAACACTGGGTGCAAGCAAAGTCGCTGAGGCGGTGGATTTGATGGCGGAGAGCAAGGCGCCAAAAAAAATCACCTGCATTACAAAAGGCATTTTTTGCATGACAAGGGTTGGCAATACCCTTTGCGGGTCATCGTTGATCAAGTGCAGCGCCTCATCGGGCATGATGATCATGGCACTCACCACCAAAAACATCGGGACAAAGGCAAACAACATATAACAAATTCCACCAATGATGGGACCTTGAGTGGCCGACTTCACCGAGTTGGCGGACATCACGCGCTGAAAGACATCTTGCTGCGGAATGGAGCCCAGCATGATGGTGAGGCCAGAGGCCACAAAAAACATCACGTCATGCAAGTTACCCTCGGGGAGAAAATGAAACATGTTCTTGGACTCAGCCAAAGCGAGGACTTGCTGGGCCCCACCCGCCTGATTTCCTGCAAAAACAGCCAGGGTCGCAAGTCCACACACCAAGATGATCATCTGGATAAAGTCTGTGATCGCCACAGACCACATTCCACCAAACAAGGTGTAAGCCAATATCGACACAACCCCGATTCCCATGCCAAGAGGCATGGAGATGACTCCGTCAGAGAGAACATTGAACACCAATCCCAATGCACTCACTTGGGCCGACACCCACCCCAAGTAACTGAGCATGATAATTAAGGTACAGATCACCTCGACATCACGACCGTAACGCTCCCGATAGTAATCCGCAATCGTGAGGAGTGTCATGCGGTAGAGCTTACCGGCAAAGAACATTCCTACCAAAATCAGACACAAACCCGCTCCAAAGGGGTCTTCAATGACACCATTGAGCCCAGAATTTACAAATTTTGCGGGTATGCCCAAGACAGTCTCTGAGCCAAACCAAGTGGCAAAGGTCGTGGTCACGATCATCACCAAAGGCAGATGTCGGCCCGCAATGGCGTAATCAGAGGTATTTTTAACGCGCCTGGCCGCCACCAAACCGATCCCAATGGTGACCAACAAATAAACGACAACCAAGGCCAATAGCATGGGGGTACCTTCCTTGAATGCACTCCCCCCCTCAGCGTTGTTCAAGGGATGAGCGAACTTAGATAAAACACTATTTTAAATCAAGGGGCTCAAGGCTTGGGAGCCCTTTTCCACGTCAAGTCGATCCTGAGATCATGGATCGACCAAGGTCCGCGGGACTGTGTTCGTGGACTGATGCTTGAGGACTTACTATTGTGGGCTCAAGACGCTGCATTGAGCCACTGCATCACCACCATGCCCACCACAAAGCCTAAAGCGATCCAGAGTAAGCGTGTCAATAATCTCTGGGTCTGACGGCTCTCCTCGAGCACTTGCAAAAGCTCCGCCGAGGAAACGCTCGTGTGCGGGTGTTGAAGATAGTCATGCATCAAACGGGGTAATTCGGGCAAAATTTTGGCGTATCGAGGCGCTTGGGAGAGCAGTTGCTTCCAAAGCTTTTTAGGGCCAATTTGCTCGACCATCCATTTTTCCAAAAACGGCTTGGCTGTACTCCACAAGTCCAAATCGGGATCGAGCTCGCGCCCCAACCCCTCAATATTGAGCAAGGTCTTTTGCAAGAGCACCAATTGGGGCTGAATTTGCACATCAAAGCGACGGGAGGTTTGGAATAAACGCATGAGCACCAGCCCCAAAGAAATCTCCTTCAAAGGGCGATCAAAATACGGCTCGCAAACGGTTCGAATTGCTGCCTCCAACTCATCAATTCGAGTTTGCGCAGGAACCCAACCCGACTCCAAGTGCAACTCGGCAACACGTTTGTAATCGCGGCGAAAAAAAGCGGTGAAGTTTTGAGCCAAATATTCTTTATCGTATTCCGTGAGAGTACCCACAATGCCAAAATCAAGCGACACGTAGCGCCCAAGCGTCTTGGGATCCACGCTCACTTGAATGTTGCCAGGATGCATGTCGGCGTGAAAAAATCCATCTCTAAAGACCTGGGTAAAAAACAAAGTGACCCCATCCCTGGCCAGTTGCTTAATATCCACGCCTGCACTCATCAACGTCTCGACTTGACTAATGGGAACTCCAAACATTCGCTCCATCACAATCACGTCTTGATGACAGTAGTCCCAGTGCATCTCAGGGATCAAGACCAAATTGAGCCCTTGCATATTGCGTCGCAATTGAGCAGCGTTGGCCGCCTCGCGCACCAAATCAAGCTCATCGTGGAGGTATTTATCAAACTCAGCCACCACTTGCCTTGGCTTTAATCGTCTGCCGTCAACAGAGAGTCGCTCTAACCACCCCGCCATGGTTCGCATCAGGGCCAAGTCTTTCTCAATGACCTCCTTCATCTGCGGTCTAATGACTTTGACAGCCACCTCTTGGGTGTCGCCGCTAGCGTCAAGCATGGCCGCGAAATGCACTTGAGCAATCGAGGCACTTGCCACGGGTTCACGGTCAAAACGAGAAAAAATCTCATCGACTTTTTTACCAAACGCCCGCTCAATGGTTGCCACAGCAACTGCGGAATCAAAGGGAGGCACTCGGTCTTGCAAGGCAGCCAATTCAATGGCAATGTCTTGAGGCAACAAATCTCGCCTTGTAGAGAGCACTTGGCCAAATTTCACGAAGATCGGACCCAAGGTTTCCAAGGCTTGTCGTAGGCGCTGTCCACGAGGTGCCGACAAATCTCTCCCTAGCTTGAGCCTGGGGGCTAAGAAACGGATCCAACGCTGCTTGAAGCCGGAAAGTATCAACTGGTCGAGCCCAAAACGCCACACCACCAAAAAGATGACAAAGCCTCGGAAAAAACGACTCATTTGCTATTTACTCCTGAGCCCAATGCACTGGCGCGGTCATAGGCAGTGCTGGCAAACCGCTTGAGCCCCTCCAAGATCCACCGGGCAACACGAACGACTTGGTGGGCGTTGGCATCCCCTACTATGCGGGATAAATCGTCTTCATAATCCCACTGAACATGATCGACCAACCAATTGACCTCAGCGGCCAATTGAACATCACCTTCAATTCGAATAGAAGGTTTTTCATCTTTCATCAGTCGACTCGCCACATCAAGCAAACTCAACTCAGCCAAAGTGATGGACAAATCACTTCGGTCCCCATGGGCTTGGTGTTGGCCCACTTCAGAAAAATCATCTTGGGTCACTGAGTCGCTCTCCAATAAACCCGCAGGCGTGATTCGTAAACGCCAATGCCAGCCTTGCCATTTGAGAGACAAAGTGCGACCCTTTTGGCGCTTCAAGCGTGACAATGCTTGTGGCTCATGAAGGAGCACGTGGTTGATAAAAAGAACCAAGCGCTGCACCACCTCATGCACCAGACCTTGAGGCCACTTAAAGGCCAAGGCACGGCGTTCAACCGCTTGGAGACCAAGCTTGAGCCCATCCCAAAAGCTCTGGGGGTTGAGGAAATGACTCCGAGACGCTCTTTCATTGTGCGTTTCGTGAGCATGGTTTTTTGCTTGAGATCGACCAAAGTTATCACTGGGCACAGCGTGCATGGGATTTGCATCATCAACAAGAGGGCGCGTCATAGATTGGGCTTTCGCTCAAGTGAAAAAAATGGGCAGTAATGGCCAATGTTTGGTTGAACCCACAATGAAAATGTCTTGCTCACTGTAATGCCTCCAAGGCACACACCCGCCAGTCTTGAAGATCATTTTCATGAGGCGAACGAATGGTTTTAGACCAGGTCCAAATCTCTCGAAATGGGTTCGGACTGGCGCTTTGGCCCTCACGGATCATGCCTGACAACTCGACGCTCACCTTTTGTTCGAGTCCCTCGCATTTGACACTCAAGCACTGTGACTCCAGCATCAACACTTCACTCATGTCTTGACTCTTAAGGCCCGTGGGACTCGTAGGGCTCGAGGTGGCCGCCGCATCCACATGGTGGGAGAACTGATCTTTGACCTCTTGTAACATGGATGGGCTCAAAAAGTCTTGCATGCTACCCAAGTCGCGTCGATCCCAAGCTTCTTGAAGGGAGAGAAAATGTTTTTGTGCCATGGCCAAAAAATCTGAAACTTGAAATTCAAAAGGCCAACCTTGCCGACCCTCATCGGAGAGGGACACCCAACCAGACTCGGCCTTAGAGTGGGGCGCGTCAAACCTTGACCAAACCTGCGGTGTGAGTGGCAAACCCGATCTCCAGGCTTGGGGCAACTCTTGCTGCGCCAATTCATCGATCGCGTTCACCACTGGCTGAGCCCCCCAAATATTCACATCCGGTGCCTGTGGCGTGGTACTTACCTCTGGGGGGAGTTTGCTGCCTTGCCAACGAAAAGACTCCTGCGACTCCCAAGGCCGGGCTGAGGCATCATTTCCGACATTTTTAGGGTTATAGGGTTTGAGAAAAGGCACCACCATGGTGGCAGCGCTGGGGGATTTTCTGTGAAAAAAATGCCGTCCTAATGGCTTTCTCTGGTGGGTCTGAAGAGTCACACTCGTGTCAAGCATCTTACGCTTGACGCCAAATGCGTTCGCAAGCCACTGACCGCAATGGATTGCGACTCGTTTTAGCATTTGATGCCCACATGCAAAGCCACCACCCCTGCGCTCAGGTTGTGCACATCCACATGCCCAAAACCGGCTTCTTGAATCATGCCTTTGAGGGTTTCTTGATCAGGATGCATGCGAATGGATTCGGCCAAATAGCGGTAAGAGTCCTCGTCCTTGGCCACCCATTTGCCAATCTTGGGTAATAAATTAAAAGAATACCAATCGTAGGCTTTTTGCAAGGGAGCTGCGACTTTGGAGAATTCAAGCACCAAGAGTTTGCCCCCAGGCTTTAAGACTCGACACATCTCCTTTAAGGCCACATCCTTGTGCGTCATATTGCGCAGTCCAAAGGCCACACTCACCCGCTCAAAGCTCTCGCTGGCAAAAGGCAACCCTTCGGCATCACAAACGACCGTGGGCAGCAGCAAGCCTTCATTGATCATTCGGTCTCGACCGGTTTTCAGCATCGCCCAATTGATATCACTTTGAACCACCAACCCTTTGGGACCTACTTTTTTTGCAAACCCCAAGCTCAAATCACCCGTTCCCGCTGCGATGTCCAAAACCCGCATCCCAGGACTCAAGTCAGCCACCATCAAGGTATAGGCTTTCCAAGCTCGGTGCAACCCCATGGACATCAAATCATTCATGATGTCATAGCTTGGTGCTACGGAATCAAAAACCGAGCGAACGCGTGAGGACTTTTCCTCCTCATCGACGCTTTGAAATCCAAAATGTGTTTTGCCCATGTCTCGATGTTAAAGGGGTTTTTCGCTCAGCCGAGCTGGACGAGTGCAAAAAATGCCCTGGACGTTGGAATTGCGCTGAATTGCGCTAAATTGCCCAATTCAAAAATATCACCAATAATTGGTGATGTCTAGACCTCAGGCGCTAAGATTGACGATCCTAGTGTGAGTGCCCACAAGATGATCCCGCTGCTCCCGGCTTGGAGGCCATGTCTTGATCACGGTGCACGCCTTGCTCCTTGAGCCGCTTTTCATAATCACGCCACAAGCGCTCTTGCTCAGAGCCCAGGTGATACAGATAGTCCCAGGTAAAAATTCCACTGTCATGGCCATCCGTGAATGTGGGCTGCACTGCATAGTTGCCCACAGGCTCTAGAGCCAAGATACCCACTCCACGCTTTCCTGTTTGCAGCACCTCTTGCCCAGGCCCATGGCCTTGAACTTCGGCCGATGGGCTATAAATCCGCATCAGCTCAAAAGCGATCTCAAAACGCTCACCGCCAGCAAAAGTCACCTCCAACTTTTTTGAGCCTTGGTGCACTGTGAGATCCAAAACAGCGGGGGCCTTTTTGCTTGATTTCTCGATCAAAGTTTATCCAATCTTCAAAAAAATT
>DAISKH010000042.1:0-5885 GCA_036821105.1 Limnohabitans sp. | reverse complement strand
GGGGGCCTTTTTGCTTGATTTCTCGATCAAAGTTTATCCAATCTTCAAAAAAATTTCAGTATGCAAGCGCAAACACCAGCACACCACTCTACACCAGCACGCGCTCAATACCGCCAGCATTGGCCGCTTGCACGTATTGAGGCATCCAGTCCTCTCCCAAAATTCTCTTGGCCATCTCAACCACAATGTAGTCCGCCTTCAAAAGCCCACTCTTTAAGTCTCCCTCATATCGGGTGAGTCCTTGCAAGCAACTGGGGCAACTGGTCAAAATGGTGACATCGCCTTTGTCTTGACCACTCACTTGCCGAATGCGGGCCTCATCGGAAAGCAACTCCTCCTCTTTTCTAAAACGCACTTGGGTAGAGATATCGGGTCGGGTAACACCCAAAGTGCCCGACTCTCCACAACAACGTTCAGACTCGAGCACGTTCTCTCCCACAAGCGCCTTTACTGTAAGCATAGGGGACTGCAACTTCAAAGGACTGTGGCAAGGGTCGTGGTAGAGATAGGATTGCGAGTTAGAGGCATCCAAGGTAATGCCTTTTTCGAGCAAATACTCATGAATATCGATGATGCGACAGCCGGGGAATATTTTATCGAATTGATAACCCTGTAGTTGATCATAACAAGTACCGCAACTCACAACCACGGTCTTGATGTCCAAGTAGTTCAACGTATTGGCAACCCGGTGGAACAGTACTCGGTTGTCCGTGATGATTTTCTCAGCCTTGTCAAACTGACCACTACCGCGTTGGGGGTAGCCACAGCACAAGTACCCAGGGGGCAAGACCGTTTGAACACCTGCATGCCAAAGCATCGCTTGCGTGGCCAAACCCACTTGTGAGAAAAGCCTCTCAGAGCCACAACCGGGGAAATAAAACACCGCCTCTGTCTCAGCGTGAGTGGTTTTGGGGTTGCGGATAATGGGCACGTAATTTTGGTCTTCAATATCCAAGAGTGCCCTGGCTGTTTTCTTGGGCAAATTTCCAGGCATTTTCTTATTCACAAAGTGAATGACTTGCTCCTTCACACTCGCCACTCCAATGCTTGATGGAGGCGCCTTCGTTTGAGCCGAAGCCCAACCGGAGAGCAAATCATTGACAAAGCGCTGAGCTTTCATTCCCACATCGACCATGGCCGAGCGAGCGAACTTGATGGTCTCGGGATTGGTTGCGTTCAGCATGAACATCGCTGCAGCATTTCCTGGACGAAAGCTTTTTTTGCCCATTTTTCTGAGCAAATTACGCATGTTCATTGACACATCGCCAAAGTCAATCTTGACGGGGCAAGGAGACAAACACTTGTGACACACCGTGCAATGATCGGCCACATCCTCAAATTCTTGCCAATGCTTCACAGAAACCCCTCGACGAGTTTGCTCCTCGTACAAAAAGGCCTCCACCAATAGAGAGGTGGCCAATATTTTGTTTCTTGGGCTATAAAGCAAATTGGCACGTGGCACGTGTGTGGCACACACGGGTTTGCACTTGCCGCAGCGCAAGCAGTCCTTGACGCTGTCAGAAATTGCACCAATATCTGACTGCTGCATGATCAAAGACTCATGCCCCATCAGGCCAAAGCTTGGGGTGTAGGCATTGGCCAAATCACCTCTTTTAGTCAAAAGATCAGTGGGATCGAACTTGACCAATTTGCCTTTATTGAAGTGACCTTGGGGATCAACGCGCTCTTTGTATGCAGCAAAGGGGGCGAGCTCGGCATCGGTGAGAAATGACAACTTCGTGATCCCAATGCCGTGTTCACCTGAGATCACTCCATCGAGCTTTCGAGCCAGGACCATGATTTTGGCCACGGCTTGGTGAGCGGTTTGAAGCATCTCGTAGTCATCACTATTGACAGGGATGTTGGTGTGAACATTGCCATCGCCTGCGTGCATGTGAAGAGCAACCCACACCCGTCCTTTTAAGACTCGTTGATGAATGGCATTGCACTCGAGCAAGACGGGCTTGAAGACTTCGCCTGTGAAAATCTTGTTGAGCGGCTCCTTGATTTGAGTCTTCCAACTGGCACGAAGTGAGTGATCTTGGAGCTGGGGGAAAAGTTGCGCGCTTTGCTCAAGCCAGCCTTGCCACAATGTTTTGACCTCGGCCAGCAAGCTTCGTGCTTGACGGACACGCTCCTCCACAAGATCGCTGGAGGGCTTTTCGCCTTGGTCTTTATTCGTGTCTAGAGGCAAATGGCCACTGGCAAAAAACTGATCGAGAGCCGTGCACAATGCAATTTTGTTTTGCAAGGACATCTCAATATTGATGTACTCAATACCGTCGGTGTACTCGGCCATGCGAGGCAAAGGGATCACGACGTCTTCATTGATTTTGAAAGCATTGGTGTGACGAGAAATAGCGGCTGTTTTTTTCCGGTCAAGCCAAAACTTCTTTCTCGCGTCTGCACTCACGGCCGTAAAACCCTCTCCGCTCCTGGAGTTGGCAAGCCTGACAACTTCAGCACTGACCCTGGCGACTTGATCAGGATCATCGCCTGCGATGTCTGCTAGCAAAACCATCTTGGGTAAGCCCCCACGCTTACTCTTGGTGGCATAACCCACAGCACGCAAATATCGATCATCCAAGTGCTCCAAGCCCGCGAGCAAGACTCCAGAGCTTTTTTGCTCAGAGAACATGTAGTCTTTGATCTCCACGATGCTGGGAACGGCGTCCTTGGCGTTGCCAAAAAACTCCATGCACACGGTTCGAATGTGACTGGGCATTTTGTGAAGTACCCAAGTCGCGCTGGTGATCAGGCCGTCACAGCCCTCTTTTTGCACACCAGGCAAGCCACTCAAAAATTTATCGGTAACGTCCTTGCCCAAACCCTCTTTGCGAAAAGCAGAGCCAGGAATATCAAGTCTTTCACGGCGCAACAACGTGACCCCATCGGCTTGGTAATAAGCCAACTCAAAGGAGGCCATGGGGACATCGTGAATTTTGCCCAAATTGTGGCCTATACGGGTCACCTCGAGCCACTGGGCATCTGGGGTCACCATTCTCCAGCTGAGCAAGTTATCCAGGGCAGTACCCCAAAGTACCGCCTTTTTCCCTCCAGCGTTGACGGCTATGTTGCCCCCAATGCACGAAGCCTCGGCTGAGGTGGGGTCGACCGCGAACACGAAGCCCGCCTCTTCTGCGGCATTGGCCACGCGCTGTGTCACCACGCCTGCTTCAGTAAAAATGGTCGGTGCTGAGGTCTCAAGTCCTGGCAAAGTGCGCATTTGCACAGGGCCTAATTTTTCTAGTTTTTCGGTGTTGATCACCACACTGCGCCATGACAGTGGAATCGCTCCACCGGTGTACCCCGTACCGCCCCCACGCGGGATGATGGTGAGTCCTAAATCAATACAACCCTTGACAAGTCCAGCCATCTCTAACTCGCTGTCTGGGGTCAACACTAAAAATGGATACTCGACGCGCCAATCAGTGGCATCGGTCACATGCGATACGCGTGAGAGGGGGTCAAACTTGATGTTGTCCAAAGCGGTATAACGCTTGAGCTCTTTCAAGGTTCGTTTACGTAGCAAAGAGACAGCGTCAAATTGTGTCTTAAAGCGCACAATCGCCTCGCGGGCATGCCCGAGCAGCTCCTGGACCAGAGCATCTCGCTCGAGATCTTCTTGGGGGGAACGTCTAGCCTCTATTTCATTAATTCGGTGATAGAGTGCTTCCACCAACAAAGCTCGTCTCTTGGGATTGTCAAGCAAATCGTCTTCCAAATACGGATTGCGTTGCACGACCCAGATGTCCCCCAGCACTTCATAGAGCATGCGCGCAGACCGGCCAGTGCGCCTTTCTTGGCGTAATCGCTCCAAGATGGACCAACACGCTGGGCCAAGAACTCGAGCAACAATCTCCTGGTCCGAAAACGAGGTGTAGTTGTAAGGAATTTCTCGCAATCGGGGGCTTTCTTCAGCCGCCGCCATCAAAAAGCGCTGAGCAATGGGAGCATTCATGATTTTTTGGGGTCTTGTTCTCTAAAAGAGGGGGTTAGAGAGAACCCTAATAATAACTTAGGTGCCTTGGTACGGCCAAAACAGCCCTAAAAGACCTTGTTGAGCGCATCTAGAGCCCAAGCTAGGCAGCCCCTTTTTTGCCCCTTTGTTAACCTTTATTACCGCCATGGTTGACCTCTTGGGGGCCAACTCCAGTCAATTGTGAGCATTCACCCGTACCCTGGGCACTTAGTCTTTGTGGCGCCAAGTCCAAAGCCAATGGGTCAAGGCCAAAACACCACAGAGCGCGGCATAGCCCTCCATGGAGCCATCCTTAAAGCCATACAACACCAAACCCACTTGCGACAAGGCTCCGACCACAAAAAGGACGATGGCCAAGCGAAAAGCCAGAGTGGTGGTGTTTTTTCTGCCCCTCCACGTACCCATAAGACCCAACCTCAAGCCTAATACCAAGGCCAAAAAAAGACTTGGGAGAAAAAAATTAGCGATGTGATTCAATAAACTTGTAGAAGGCATGCTGTCAATTTTATAATCTCTGGATGGCAGTCTGGGCTTTGGGCCTCAATCACAACACAGCTCCTCTGGATTTGAGGGGTAAGTTTGCCTTCGCCCTCGAACACATGCCCCCTGTGTTGAGTGGCCTACAAAACATCCTTTCTGGTAGTGCCGAAGCGGCCATTTTGTCTACCTGCAACCGAACTGAGATTTATTGCGCCTCCAATGAGCCTGCGCTTAACCGCTCAATTGAGTGGCTAGCTCAATCGGGAGGCGTATCCTTTGAGACCCTTCAAGCCCACAGCTATGTTCTGAGAGACCACGAAGCGGCCCGGCACGCATTCAGGGTTGCAAGCGGTCTGGACTCGATGGTTCTTGGTGAGCCACAAATTTTGGGGCAAATGAAGGATGCAGTCCGTTTGGCCTCCGAAGTGGGCTCGCTGGGTACGACACTGCACCAACTCTTTCAGCGCACCTTCTCTGTTGCCAAAGATGTTCGCAGCAACACCGAAATTGGCCAATTGTCCATCAGCATGGCAGCCGCTGCGGTGCGCTTGGCGTCACAGATTTTTGGCGATCTGAGCCGTTTGAATGTGCTTTTTGTGGGCGCGGGCGAGATGATTGAACTTTGCGCCACTCATTTTGCGGCCAAGCAACCTGCACAAATTTGTATTGCCAATCGCACTCTCGAAAAAGCCCAGTCCCTGGCACTCCAGTACCAAGCCCAAGCGATGCGTTTGGCCGATTTGCCCCTTCGACTCCACGAATTTGATATTGTGGTGAGTTGCACTGCAAGCACTCTGCCCTTGATCGGACTTGGTGCCGTGGAGAGGGCTTTGAAAACCCGCAAGCGCCGCCCTATTTTCATGGTCGACATGGCAGTTCCCCGAGATATTGAGCCTGAGGTGAAGGGCTTGAGTGATGTGTATTTGTACACGGTGGATGATTTGAGTGGTGCCGTTCAAAGCGCTCAAGCTAGCCGACAAGCGGCCGTTGAGCATGCTGAACGAATCATCGACGAAGGCGTACAAAGCTTTGTGAAATGGCTTGATGAGCGCAATATTGTGCCTTTGATCCAACAATTGAACTCACAAGCACAAACTTGGCAAGCCCTGGAACTGGCCAAAGCGAAAAAGTTACTGGCCAAAGGGGTAAGCATTGACGAAGCTCTGGAGTCGCTGGCCAAAGGGCTGAGTCAAAAGATGTTGCATGGCGCCATGTCGGAGTTGCACCACGCCGACCCCCAATCGCGAGAGGCCTCAGTCAAAGCAGTCCAGCATTTCTTCCTTCGCGAAGGCCACCACCGTTAGCGTCGACCTGAAGTTTAGCGACCCCCTAAGCTTGATGCCGGTGTGATCACGATTCGTCCCTTGAATCATCACCTGACTTCCCCTCCCGTTTTAAAGACTGGCCCAGACAGGTCCAACGG
>DAISKH010000041.1:0-21583 GCA_036821105.1 Limnohabitans sp. | reverse complement strand
AGCGGGGAGAGGAAAATTCTCTTACTGGGTAACGCTGCCGTTCATCACCCCAGGTATAACCAGTTATTGAGTTGGATCAATGCATTGGCCAAGCTCACAGGCGCAAAATCGGGTGTGCTCGGTCAGAGTGCCAATACGGTTGGTGCGCAATGGGTCGGTGCTAGACCTGCGGCTTCTTCGGGGGGCTTACACGTGCAGCAAATGTTTGAGCCTGGTGCTCTGAAGGCCATGATCCTCATGAACTTGGAGCCCGAGCACGATTGTGCACAACCGGCCAAAGCCGTTCAGGCCCTCAGTGGTATGGATTTGGTCGTCACACTGTCACCTTTTAAGACCAACATGGCGTACAGCGACGTTCTCTTGCCCATGGCCCCTTTTACTGAGACGGCGGGCTCATTTGTCAATACCGAGGGTGTGTCTCAGAGCTTTCATGCAGTGGTGCGGCCCCTAGAGGAGACTCGCCCGCTTTGGAAAATCTTGCGTGTCCTGGCCAATGTGCTCAACTTCCCTGGCTTTGAGTTTGAGAGCATCGACGAAGTGAGGTCTCTCATGAACCAAAATTTACCAACTCTGCAGAGCCTACTCACGAACGAAAGCACTCAGGTGCCAACAGCAGACTATTCGCAACCATTGGCCGAGCCATGCGTTGCTCCCAGCTTGGCCTTGGATGGGCTGGTGAGGCGTGCTCCAGCACTTCAATCCACCCACGATGCGCGAGTAGGGGTGTGACGCCATGATCGACTTTTTGTACAACTCCGGGCTAGATGCCATCCAATTGGGGTGGTGGAAGCAGTTGGCTTGGCCAGTGATTTGGAATTTGATCAAAATCGTGGCTTTACTGTTGCCGCTCATGGGGTGTGTGGCGTATCTGACCTTGTGGGAGAGAAAGGGCATTGGCTTTACTCAAATTCGAGTGGGCCCGAATCGCACGGGACCCTTTGGTCTTTTGCAACCGATTGCTGACGCTTTGAAACTCTTGACCAAAGAGATCATTGTGCCAACACGTGCTCATACTGGGCTTTTTTTGCTCGGCCCCATCATGACCATCATGCCTGCCTTGGCGGCCTGGGCTGTGGTGCCCTTTGGGCCTGAGGTGGCCTTGGCCAATGTGAATGCAGGACTCTTGTTTTTGATGGCCATCACCTCACTCGAGGTTTATGGGGTCATCATTGCCGGATGGGCATCGAATTCAAAATATGCGTTTTTGGGGGCCATGAGGGCGTCTGCACAGATGGTGAGTTATGAGATTGCCATGGGCTTTTGTCTGGTGGTGGTCTTGATGGTGTCTGGGTCTTTGAATTTGAGCACCATTGTGGGCGTTCAAGGTCAGGGCTATTTTGCGTCCCATGGGCTGAGTTTTTTGTCCTGGAATTGGTTACCGTTGTTGCCGATTTTCGTGGTGTATTTCATCTCCGGACTGGCCGAGACGAATCGCCATCCTTTTGATGTGGTGGAGGGCGAGTCTGAGATCGTGGCGGGCCACATGATTGAGTACTCGGGCATGTCATTTGCCATGTTCTTTTTGGCGGAATACGCCAATATGATTTTGGTCTCCATGTTGGCGGTGTTAATGTTCTTGGGCGGTTGGCTCTCGCCAGTTGAATTCCTAGACTGGGTTCCTGGATGGATCTGGCTCGGGCTTAAAACGTTTGTCGTGGTCACACTCTTTTTGTGGGTGCGGGCGACTTTCCCCCGGTTTCGCTACGACCAAATCATGCGTTTGGGCTGGAAGATCTTCATTCCCATCACGCTCGTGTGGTTGGTAGTGGTGGGTCTTTGGATGCAAACGCCTTGGAATATTTGGAATTGAAAGTAAATAGGATGCATTGCGCATGAACACGATGACTCTGCCCACCAAACGCTTGGAATTTTCTTGGCGTGACTTTCTATCGAGTTTTTTGCTCTTAGAGCTCTTCAAAGGCATGGCGCTCACAGGCAAGTACATGTTTGCGCGCAAGATCACGATTCAGTTTCCAGAAGAAAAGACCCCAGCGAGCCCTCGCTTTAGGGGCTTGCATGCGCTCAGGCGCTATGAAAATGGGGAAGAGCGTTGTATTGCTTGCAAACTCTGCGAAGCCGTCTGCCCCGCCATGGCCATCACCATCGAGTCCGAGTTAAGGGACGACGGTACGAGACGAACCTCGCGATATGACATTGATTTGACCAAGTGTATTTTTTGTGGATTTTGTGAAGAGAGTTGCCCTGTTGACTCGATTGTGGAGACCCATATTTTTGAATACCACGGTGAAAAACGTGGAGATCTGTACTTCACCAAAGAGATGCTTTTGGCCGTTGGGGACCGTTATGAGGGGGAGATTGCTCGCCTCAAAGCAGCTGACGCACCTTACCGATAACGCTTGACCACCCAGACCTCCTCGCCAACCCACTAGCCGCGCACTCTCAACTCACTACACAGCATGGATCCACAAGCCGTCCTCTTCTACGTTTTTTCAGCGATTTTGCTGTTTGCTGCTTTTCGTGTGATCACGGTGAGTAATCCTGTGCATGCGGCTCTTTTCTTGGTGTTGAGCTTTTTTCAGGCCTCAGGGATCTGGATGCTATTAGAGGCGGAATTTTTATCCATCACATTGGTCTTGGTGTATGTCGGTGCGGTGATGGTTTTGTTTTTGTTTGTGGTGATGATGCTGGATGTGGATTTGGAGAGCTTACGAAAAGGCTTTTGGCGAAACTTTCATCTGGCCGCGACCTTGGGCGCGGTGGTGGCGCTGGAGTTAACAGCGGTGTTGATGGGCGGTTTTCGCTTGAGCCAACCCGCTCAGGTGCCCGGCGCCTCGGCCGTGACGGGAGTGCCAAATACCCAAGCTTTGGGCATCGCTTTGTACACGGAATTTCTCTACCCCTTGGAGCTCGCAGCAGTTATTTTGCTCGTTGCCATTATTGCTGCCATTGCCTTGACGCTCAGAAAGCGCAAAGACAGCAAGTTCCAAGACCCATCAGAGCAAATTCGCGTTCAACCCAAAGACCGCATGCGATTGGTCAAGATGAAATCGGTGGTCGCTGAGGCCTCGAGTCCTGCAGAAGTAGCCCCTACTCAGGAGAAAAAATGAACATCACACTTGGACACTACCTCACATTGGGCGCGATCTTGTTTGCCCTGTCGGTGACGGGGATCTTTCTTAACCGAAAAAATATCATCGTCATTTTGATGGCCATTGAACTCATGCTCCTGGCGGTGAATATGAATTTTGTGGCGTTCTCGCATTACCTCAACGACATTCAAGGCCAAGTTTTTGTGTTTTTTATCTTGACAGTCGCCGCTGCGGAGTCAGCCATTGGACTGGCGATTTTGGTCTTGCTCTTTAGAAACCGCTCCACCATTCATGTCGATGAGCTCAATACCTTAAAGGGTTGATGGGCTCACGTTGATTTCCAATCGAACGAAAACACCGAACGTCTCTGCAGTTTTAAAGTTTTGAACCAAAAGCCTTAATCGAAAGCCTTAATCAAAAGCCTTCACCCCAAGTCTTAACGTCCAAGCCCAAAGCCTAACCAACCAACATGGCCCCTTTGTTCATGAGTCCTCACCTAAATATTCATCTCTTGCTGCTCGCGGCCATGGCTCCATTGTTGGGCGCTATTTTTGTGGGCCTTTGGGGAACAAGCTTGGGTGGCAATGTGTTGGGTCGAAGAAGCAGTCACTGTTTGGCTATCTTGGGTGTCTTCGTCTCCTTCGTCTTGTCGGCTTGGACCTTGTGGGTGGTTTTGACCACGGGGGAACGTTTTGAGCAGACGCTTTACTCTTGGATGCAAATCGGGCCCCTCAAAATGGAAGTGGGTTTTTTGATCGACGGTTTGTCCTCGTTGATGATGTGTGTGGTGACCTTTGTCTCTTTGATGGTTCATATCTACACCATCGGTTACATGGAAGAGGACCAAGGCTATAACCGCTTTTTTGCTTACATCTCACTCTTCACCTTCGCCATGTTGATGCTGGTGATGAGTAACAATTTATTGCAACTCTTTTTTGGCTGGGAGGGCGTTGGACTTGTCTCCTACTTGCTCATTGGATTTTGGTTCAATAAGCCCAGTGCAGTCTTTGCCAACATGAAGGCTTTTTTGGTCAACCGAGTGGGTGACTTTGGTTTCATTTTGGGCATCGGTTTGATAGTGGCCTACACAGGCAGTTTGAATTACACCGAGGTCTTTGCCAAATCAAGTGAGTTGTCCTCCATGGTGCTACCCGGCAGTGACTGGTCGCTCCTCACGGTGGTGTGCATTTGTCTGTTCGTGGGCGCAATGGGAAAGAGTGCACAGTTTCCACTTCATGTGTGGTTACCTGACTCTATGGAAGGTCCAACGCCCATTTCTGCTTTGATTCATGCGGCCACCATGGTGACGGCAGGTATTTTCATGGTCTCGCGTATGTCGCCCTATTTTGAGCTCAGCGACACAGCCTTGAATTTGGTCTTGGTCGTGGGCTCGATCACAGCGCTCTTCATGGGCTTTTTGGGCATCATTCAAAACGACATCAAACGTGTCGTGGCGTACTCCACGCTTTCTCAATTGGGCTACATGACGGTGGCCCTTGGCGTGTCGGCCTACCCCATTGCTATCTTTCATTTGATGACCCACGCCTTTTTCAAAGCCCTCTTGTTTCTTGCCGCCGGCTCGGTCATCATGGGTGTTCATCACAACCAAGATATTCGTTACATGGGGGGGCTCAAAAAATACATGCCCATCACTTGGATCACCTCGTTGGTAGGATCTTTGGCCCTTATCGGAACTCCTTTTTTCTCGGGCTTTTACTCCAAAGACAGCATCATCGAAGCAGTCTTTGCCTCTGAATTGCCGGGTTCGGGCTTTGCCAAATGGGCGGTCATGATGGGTGTCTTCGTCACCGCGTTTTACTCCTTTAGGATGTATTTTTTGGTCTTTCACGGGCAAGAGCGTTATCACTTGTTGCCCCATGAAGGGGAGGACTCCCACGCGCATGCTGACGATGCGCATGCTGACGACGCGCATGGGCAGAGCCACGAAGGAGCGCACGAACCCCACGAGTCTCCTTGGGTGGTCACCTTGCCATTGGTGCTTTTAGCCATACCCTCGGTCTTCATTGGTTACCTCACTATCCAAAGCGTCTTGTATAGCGACTTTTTGAGTGGTGCTATCACAGTGATCAGCGATCATCACCCCGTCATGCATGAACTTGCCAGCGAGTTTGACTCCCCCATGTCCATGGCCATTCACTCGTTCACCAGCGTCCCCTTTGGTTTGGCGCTCTTGGGGGTACTGAGTGCATACTACTGCTACATGGTCAATCCGCGGGTTCCACTGTGGTTTGCCTCAAAACTCTCCATCTTGGTGACAGTGCTAGAGCACAAATATTTCATGGACTGGTTCAATGAGCAAGTCTTGGCGCGCTTGACTCGCTGGGTGGGTCGGTTTTTGTGGAAAGAAGGCGATCAGCGTGTGATCGATGGCTACTTGGTCAATGGGTCTTGGAGAGCGATGGCATATGCCTCGACTCGCATCAAACCCCTCCAAACGGGCTATTTGTACCACTACGCATTGGTGATGATCGTGGGTGTATTTTTATTGATGACCTGGTTCGTATGGATCAAGCCGTGATGCGACGCAACTGTGCAGTCGACAAAATAATGAAAGAATTGCGAACATGGGACTTTTGAGCCTTTCGATCTGGATACCAATCTTTTTTGGCTTGGTGCTCTTGGTGCTGGGGCGCGATCAGCACGCGCGCGTGACTCGCTGGGTGGCACTCATTGGAAGCGTGGTCTCATTTGTGGTCACCTTGCCCTTGTTGTCTCAATTCTCCAATGACACAGTGGGCATGCAGTTTGTCGAGAATGTGTCATGGATTGAACGCTTCAATGTCTTTTATGCCTTGGGCATTGATGGTTTGTCGCTTTGGCTCATCGTTCTCACGGCCTTCATGACGGTGGTGGTCGTGATCGCGGGCTGGGAGGTGATCACGGAGCGTGTACACCAATACATGGGAGCCTTTTTGATTTTGAGCGGGCTCATGATTGGGGTGTTTTGTGCCCAAGACGGCTTATTGTTTTATGTGTTCTTTGAGGCAACCTTGATTCCCATGTACCTCATCATCGGGGTTTGGGGAGGGCCTAGAAAAATCTACGCCGCATTCAAATTCTTCTTGTACACCTTAACGGGCTCAGTGTTGATGTTGGTGGGCTTGATCTATTTGTACATCGAGTCGGGGGGCAGTTTTGAGCTGGCGAGATGGTACCAATTGCCCCTAGAGGCAGGGGTTCAGAACATGCTCTTTTTGGGGTTTTTTGCCGCCTTTGCCGTCAAAGTACCCATGTGGCCCGTGCACACTTGGCTACCTGACGTTCACGTCGAAGCGCCCACAGGGGGCTCGGCCATTTTGGCCGCCATCATGCTCAAGTTGGGAGCTTACGGTTTCTTGCGGTTTTCTCTCCCCATCACACCTGATGCGTCTCACTACTTTGCGCCTTGGGTGTTGGGTTTGTCCTTGGTGGCTGTGATTTATGTGGGGTTGGTAGCCTTGGTGCAAGAGGACATGAAAAAGCTCGTCGCTTACTCTTCCGTTGCCCACATGGGGTTTGTCACCTTGGGGATTTTTATCTTCACACCACTGGGTCTTTCAGGCGCGATGGTTCAAATGATTGCTCACGGTTTTGTCTCAGGCGCCATGTTTCTTTGCATCGGTGTGTTGTACGACCGAGTGCACTCTCGAGAGATTTCAAGTTATGGGGGTGTGATCAACACGGCTCCCAAATTCGCAGCGTTTGCCATTTTGTTCGGTATGGCCAATTGCGGACTGCCGGGTACGGCTGGTTTTGTGGGTGAATGGATGGTCATCTTGGGTGCCGTTCAACAGTCCTTTTGGTTGGGGATGGGGGCTGCAACCGCTTTGATTTTTGGTGCAGCCTACACGCTTTGGATGGTCAAACGGGTCTATTTGGGGCCGGTGGCCAATGAGGATGTGCGGACTTTGAGTGATATCAATTCACGTGAGTTTTTAATGCTCACCCTCTTGGCCTTGGCGGTATTGGCCATGGGGATCGATCCCAAACCGATGACCGACACCATGGGTGTGTCAGTCAATGAGTTGCTGCGTTTGGCGTCCTTGAGCAAAGTGGGCCATTAAGCCCACTCCCTAAATTGCACATGAATGTCTTTAGTTTTTGAATTTCAACCATAAAGAACACGAACGATGATCGATTCCAGTGCTTGGTTCAGCATCAGCCCAGAGATCGTCCTCTTGGCGATGACTTGTTTGATTTGCTTGGTGGACTTGGGGGTTCAATCTCCCAAGCGTGGAACCACCTTTGTCTTGTCCTTACTCACCTTGGTTTTGGTGGCCGTGATGGAGGGCTTTTTGGCACAGGCCGATGAGGTGACCTACGGCTTCTCGCGCATGGTGGTCTTTGACGCCATGGGCCACTGGCTCAAGTGTTTTTGTGCGCTCTCGGTTGCTGTGAGCCTCATTTATGCAAGGGCTTACAGTGCCGACCGAAGCATGCTCGTGGGTGGAGAGTTGTTTAGCTTGAGCCTCTTTGCCCTTTTGGGGATGATGGTGATGATCTCTGGCAACCATTTCCTTGTGCTTTATTTGGGACTTGAGTTGCTCACGCTTTGCAGCTATGCCTTGGTCGCTTTAAGGCGAGACAGCGCTCAAGCGAGCGAGGCCGCCATGAAGTATTTTGTTTTGGGTGCTTTGGCCAGTGGATTTTTGCTCTATGGCTTGTCAATGCTTTATGGCGCTACGGGAAGTCTTGAGATTGGCACGGTCTTCAATAGTGTCTTGACGGGACAGATCAACCACCAAGTGCTCATCTTGGGACTGGTGTTTGTGGTGTGTGGCTTGGCCTTTAAATTAAGCTTGGTGCCCTTTCACATGTGGGTACCCGATGTTTATGAAGGCTCCCCAACGAGTGTGACCCTCATGATCGCAGCGGCTCCTAAGTTGGCCGCCTTTGCGTTGACCATTCGCTTGTTGGTGAGTGGATTACTGCCTTTGGCCCAGGATTGGCAACAAATGCTCATGATCTTGAGCGTTTGCTCTTTATTGGTGGGGAATTTGGCCGCCATTGCTCAAACCAATTTGAAGAGGATGTTGGCTTTTTCAACCATTTCGCAAATGGGTTTTGTCGTGATTGGTCTCTTTGCGGGTGTGGTCAACGGGCAAAGCTTGTCAGCAGCCAACGCCTACAGCTCAGCGATGTTTTACACCATCACCTACGTGCTCACCACTTTGGCGGCATTTGGCGTTATTTTGCTCTTGGCCAGAGAGGGCTTTGAGAGTGAGGAGATCGCGGATTTGGCGGGACTCAACCAAATCAGTCCTTTGTACGCCGGGGTGATGTCCATCGTTCTCTTCTCATTGGCGGGAGTTCCTCCACTGGTGGGCTTTTATGCCAAACTCTCCGTGCTTCAGGCCTTGATGGCCTCTCAGATGGAGGGTGCCACGGCCTTGGTGGTGTTTGCGCTCATCATGTCGCTTTTGGCGGCGTTTTACTACATCCGTATCGTCAAGGTGATGTACTTTGATCCTCCCATCACGGCCAGCACCGTCTCTGCAGGTCGGGATGTGAAGTGGATGCTCGGTGTCAATGGCTTTGCGATTTTGGCCTTGGGTTTGTTTCCAGGCGGGTTGATGAGTTTGTGCGCGCATGCCATCTTGAAATCCCTGGGATAAGAGGCAGGTAATTTTGCCTTCTTGAAAGCATGGCCAATTCAATGTGAAACGCTCGAACGAGCCAATTCTTCAGCGATTAAGCCCAGTGAGGATACTTTAGGGTCCGCCTCACGCGCTGAGGAGTCCAACCCCAGCCCCTGAGAGGGCTCTTTTGAGGAGTGGTATCCAAGGCGCTATTTTTAGGTCATAATTTCGTCATGAAAGTTCTAGACCTCCACTGCCCTCAAGAGCACCAATTTGAAGGTTGGTTTGCTAGCGAGGATGATTATCAAACCCAACTAGGAAGAGGCTTGATTGAGTGCCCAATGTGTGGCTCTCAAGAGGTGGCCAAACGCCTGAGCGCTCCCAGGCTCAATTTACTGGCCTCAAAATCCTCTCGTACAGAGGGACTCTCCAGACACCAAGCACCGCTTGCCAATGGCTTGACGCCTCAAAACGAGTCTCCCGCGCAAAGTGCCAACGAGACCTCTTCTTCTGCGACGGACCATCCATCCCAAGGTGCGCTCGTCACTGGCGATCAATCGGGTGTTGATCCTGCCACGAGTGCTCATCGACTCCAAGTTCAGCAACAACTTCAAGCCAATTGGCTCAAAGTGGTTCAACAAGTCTTGGCCAATACTGAAGATGTGGGGAGCCAGTTTGCCGATGAGGCCCGAAAAATTCACTACGGTGAGGCCCAAGAGAGGAATATTCGCGGTCAAGTGAGCGTGGATGAATCCATGGCCTTGCTGGACGAAGGAATCCCAGTTGTCCCTCTCATGGTGCCAGCAGCCTTGAAGGGCTCAGTTCACTAAAGCTCTCAGCCTTTGTGCCATCCTCCGCTCAGGAGGCACTCCAAGAGTCTTTGAGACCCGTCGTTTTGTTGAACACCAAGGCGTTGGGTTGGCTGTCAACACGGTCCACCACAAAATAACCTAACCTCTCGAATTGAAAAGACTCAGCAGGTTGTGCTTTGATGAGAGAGGGCTCCACCATGGCTTGGACCTCAGACAAGCTGTTGGGGTTCAAGCAGCTTAAAAAGTCTTGGCCGCCAGCATCGGGGTGCGCTTGGGTGAATAAACGGTCGTAGACCCGAACCACTGCCCGTAAGGCATCTTGGGCACTCACCCAAGTGATCACACCTTTCACCTTGACGGAGTTTGCCCCCGGTGTGCCGCTTTTGGTGTCGGGAATCAGTCGAGCATTCACTCGAATAATCTCACCTGACTCGTTGAGGTCTGCTCCTAAGCATTCAACGACATAGCCATATTTCAGGCGAACTTTGTTGCCTGGGAAAAGCCTAAAAAATCCTTTTGCAGGATTGAGTTCAAAATCACTTCTCTCAATCCAAAGTTTGGGGCTGAATAAAAACTCACGCTCCCCCATCTCTGGGTGGTGAGGGTGGGCTGGGGCCGTGACGCGCTCGAAGGCTTGATCGCCCATCACTTCGTTCCAATTCGTGAGGTGCAACTCAATCGGATCGAGCACCGCCATCGCGCGAGCCGCCTTTCCCTCCAAGTCTTCTCGTAAACAAGCCTCAAGCGTGCTGTAGTCAATCCAACTGTCGCTCTTGGTGACCCCAATGCGTTCGATAAACAGACGAATGCTCTCGGGGGTGTAGCCCCTTCTTCTAAGCCCCACAATGGTGGGCATGCGGGGGTCGTCCCAGCCACTCACATGAGCCTCATTCACCAGTTGAGCGAGTTTACGTTTACTAGTGACCACATAGGTCAAATTCAGCCGTGCAAATTCAACTTGTTTGGGCGGCGGCGAGGGCAATAAATTGAGTTCAATCAAGCGCGCCAATAGCCAGTCGTAAAAAGGCCTCTGATCTTCAAACTCGAGTGTACAAAAGCTGTGGGTGATTTGCTCCAACGCATCTTCAATGGGGTGGGCAAAGGTGTACATCGGGTAGATGCACCACAGGTCTTGGGTGCGGTGATGGTGGGCTTTACGGATGCGGTAAATGGCCGGGTCTCTGAGGTTTAAATTCGGTGAGGCCATGTCGATTTTGGCGCGCAACACGGCAGACCCATCCTCCAATAAGCCGTCTCGCATGTCCTTAAAGCGTTGCAAATTCTCGGCCACTGATCGGTCACGGTAAGGACTGTTTTTTCCGGGATTGGTGAAGTCCCCTCGGTTGTCACGCATCTCTTGAGCGTTTTGCTCATCCACGTAGGCCAGGTTTGCTTTAATGAGAGAGACGGCGCACTCGTGCATGAAATCAAAGTAGTCGCTCGCTTGAAACAAATGCGAGACCACTTGACCATTGACCTCGCTCTCCCAGCCAAAGCCCAACCACCTCACAGCGTCCAAAATGGAGTTCACATATTCTGTGTCCTCTTTCTCGGGGTTGGTGTCATCAAAGCGCATGTGACAAACGCCTTGGTAATCTTGGGCCAAGCCAAAATTGATGCAAATACTCTTGGCATGTCCAATGTGCAAGTAGCCATTGGGCTCGGGGGGAAAGCGCGTGCGAATGCGTGCCCAGTCAAGAGGCCCCCCAGACTGATGGGACAGCCCTCCAGGGGATCCCGCCCAATGACGTCCAGCATAAGTGCCCTGCGCCAAGTCTTGCTCGATGATTTGGCGCAAAAAATGACTGGGTTTTTCTGGGGATGAGGCCAAGGCGTCGACTGGCTTGGGGGAGGGAAGATTTGTACTCATCCGATGATTTTATGCGCTCTAGCGCCGTTTGGCCCCAGGGATGATTCAAGCGAGGTCAAAAATTATTCTTTTGTTGCAATGTTTTGTCCAAAGACCTTTGCGGCCCAGAAAACTTTGAATCTTCAAATGAGTGCTTGTATTGGCAAAGGGGAGGGTCAATATTGGCGATAATGCCTGTTCTTGGCAAGTGCTCCACTTCATACGCATTTGCCCTGTTTTGCACACACAAGGACACTGCAGTGGATTGGATTCTTTTTCTCAAAGCAAGCGCCATGGGGTTGGTGGAAGGGTTGACCGAGTTTTTACCGATATCGTCCACTGGCCATTTGGTGCTTCTAGGATCGTTGCTTGGGTTTGACGATGAGCGTGCCAAGGTGTTTGATATCGCCATTCAGTCGGGAGCTATCTTTGCTGTGGTGCTCGTGTTTTGGCAAAAGATCTTTCAAACCCTGGTGGCTTTGCCCCGTTCACGTCTTGCACAAGAGTTCACGCTGAATGTGATCATTGCATTCTTGCCTGCTGCTTTTTTTGGCTTGTTGCTGGGCCATTGGATCAAAGACCACTTGTTCACGCCTCAAGTGGTGGCGAGTACATTTGTTTTGGGTGGACTCATTATTTTGTGGGCTGAGAAACGCAGCAACTCCAAGGACGCTGATCATCACCCCAATGACCATGTGAGGATTTTGAATGTAGAGTCCATGACGCGAAAGGATGCATTGAAGGTGGGGTTGGTGCAGTGCTTGGCCATGATTCCAGGTACTTCGCGCTCTGGGGCCACCATCATTGGCGGGATGTTCTTAGGGCTCAGTCGGAAAGCCGCCACGGAGTTTTCTTTTTATCTGGCCATCCCTACTTTGCTGGCAGCTGGGGGCTACAGTTTATTTAAAGCGAGGCACTTGTTGAGTATGGCCGATGCGCCACTGTTCATCACGGGGTTGCTGGTCTCATTCATCAGCGCTTGGGTTTGTGTGAAATGGTTGCTACGCTATGTGGCCACTCACAGTTTTGTGCCATTTGCTTATTACCGTATCGCTTTTGGCGTGTTCATCTGGGCGAGCGTGAGCTCGGGTCTCTTGAGCTGGGGAGGGGCTTGAGCTCAGTGGTTGGGGTTAAGCAAATGAAGCCGAAGTATGTAGCCGAGGCATGAAGTCTTTCAAGTAGGCCCTTCCTTTCGAAGTGCTCTGCTAGGTAGTTTTAGATAGCACCTGGTCTTACTAGACAAATGCCTGAGCCTCTCACCTGAGTGCAAATTTATAACAGCACTAGAGTCGAGAATGAGTCTAAGAACGAGAATAACGGGAAAGAGTCATTGAGTGGGTGCGCGGAGTGAAGCTTTGTCCTCTTTAAGTGTCCTCAGGTCTAAAGAATTGCATAATCTTTTTATTTAAATCAAAAGATTTAATTTTTAAATAATTTTAATTCTATATAATTATTAATTGATGATGGTTTTCTAAAAACCATCCTTGAATCGTTGAAGAGTCTTTCTTTTTATGGAGTACGTCTATCAACGCCCATTTCATAAAATCCTGTGTTATTTTGTGGCTACTCGCAGTGGCTGTTGGTTTTGCAATTGAAGGCAATCATGCTCAGTACACCTCCACGCCGCAAGCACTCTTTTTAATTCTGGGTTGGGTGTTTGCGGTTTTGCACTTGATGAGTCTAAAGCTCAGGGCGGCCAGTCAGAGAGACGCTTTCAGTTCTATCACGGTCACGTCTTACTGGATCACTTTGATCATGGATGTGGGCTTGACTTGTTTCTTAGGGGCAGCGAGTTGGGGTGGACTTGCCTATTTCAATGCTCAACTCGATACTGCAGTCGTGCAGGAGCAAGGCATGAAAATTGTAGGCCTTCAGCCCGTTCATTCTCACCGTTACGGCAGTGATATGGTGCGCCTTGGTTTGGCAGAGCTCGCTACGAGGGAGATGTCCATTCCAGTGTCTCACCAAGTGTTTGAGCGCTTGGAGTTAGGCCAGTGTTATACATCTCGAGCGCATGCGGGCTACTTTCATTGGGTCTGGATAGAGCGCCCGCAATTCATGATACCCGTGGCTTGTGAGGGCCTAACAGACCCACTTTAAGGCTCAATGAAGCCCTAGCAAGCGCTAGACTTAAATCAACTTCTCTGAGGCATTGGAGATTTTGCGCAAAGCCAATGTGGTGGAGTTTTGGCTCACAATTGGGTGTGAGGCCTCTTCGCCATTCCACATCGGGTCCTCAATCCCATCAAAGACCTCTCGGAGTTTGTCTCCCCAAGACGTGTGAAGCATCTTAAAGTAGGGATTGTTCTCATCCAAGCAGAGCAATTTGTGCGACTGGTATTGATCCACCTCATAGACGGCCAAATCCAGTGGCAATCCCACTGAAAGGTTGGACTTGAGGGTGGAGTCCATGGAGACGAGCAAACATTTGGTGGCTTCATCCAAGGGGGTGCTCGGGCTAATGACCCGGTCTAAAACAGGTTTACCGTATTTGGATTCACCAATCTGGAAGTACGGAGTCTCGGGGGTAGCTTCAATGAAGTTACCGGCCGAATAGACTTGAAATAAGCGCATGCCCTCACCCTTGATTTGACCACCAAAGATCAAGGAGACGTTGAAGTCCACGCCAGCGGCCTTTAATGACGCACCATCTCGCTCATACACGCGTCGCACAGCTTGCCCCAGGACCCGGGTTGCGTCAAACATACTCTTGGCGCTCCAGATGGTGATCGATTCCTCTTCCCCCGATGCGGCTGAGGTATCTTTCACATGTTCGACTTGCAAGATCTCTCTAATGGATTGGGCAATGCTCAGGTTGCCAGCGGTGAGGAGCACCATAAAGCGATCGTTGGTTTTTTCGTAAACGATCATTTTGCGAAACGTACTGATTTGATCCAACCCTGCATTGGTCCTGGAGTCGGATAAAAACACCAAACCTGCCTTTAGCTTGACAGCGACACAATAAGTCATAACAACTTTCGTAAAGAATAAAGGGCGTCCAAAGCCTCTTTGGGGGTTAAAAGATCGGGGTTCAACTCTCTGAGCTGAGCGTGTAGCTCGCTTTGCAGACCCAGGTCGTCGTTCACGGGACTTGGGGTCACTGGAGCGGCAAAGAGATCATTTTGAATTCGTGCATCCACTCCTTGCTGCTGCAGGGCTTGAAGGAATTGGCGCGCTTGATTGAGCACTGAGTGAGGAATTCCTGCCAGCTTGGCCACTTGAATACCATAGCTTTGGCTCGCAGCACCGGGCTGCACTTCATGTAAAAACACCACGCCACTGGGGGACTCACTCGCACCCAGGTGCACATTGCACGCATGGTGGTGGTGGGCTGGAAACTCGGTGAGCTCAAAGTAATGGGTCGCAAAAAGCGTGAACGATTGAGTTTTGTTGTGCAGATAAGCCGCAATGGCACTGGCCAAGGACAAACCATCGGAGGTCGAGGTCCCGCGCCCGATCTCGTCCATCAGGACCAGGCTGTGAGGACCTGCGTTGTTCAAAATAAGAGCCGCCTCGGTCATCTCCATCATGAAAGTCGACTGAGCATTGGCCAAGTCATCAGCCGCACCAATGCGCGTATGAATCGCATCAATGGGCCCCAATACACAGGACTTCGCAGGAACATGCGAGCCCATGCTGGCCAAGATCACGATCAAAGCCACTTGACGCATGTAGGTCGATTTACCCCCCATGTTGGGTCCCGTGATGATTTGCATGCGATGCTTGGGACCCAGTTCGGTCGAGTTGCCGATGAAGGCCTTGCCAGATGTTTGGGCTAGCCTGGACTCGACCACAGGGTGGCGTCCCTGGAGAATTTCAATGCAAGGGTGGTTAACAAACTCGGGTGCGCACCAACCCAGGGTGTCCGACCTCTCGGCCAATGCAAGCAGTGCATCGAGTTTTGCAAGGGCGTGCGCCAAGGCACTCAAAGCGGGAACCCAAGACTGTAAGACCTCAAGGAGTTGCTCATAGAGCCACTTCTCGCGCGCCAAGGCCCGCTCCTGGGCTGACAAGGCTTTGTCCTCAAACGCTTTGAGCTCCGGGGTGATAAAACGCTCAGCATTTTTAAGCGTTTGTCGCCTCTTGTAGTCCACCGGAATACGGTCCAATTGTCCTTGGCTTACTTCGATGAAAAAACCGTGCACTTTATTAAACTGCACTCTGAGGTTGTGAATCCCTGTTCTTGCTCGCTCGCGAACTTCAAGGTCTAGTAAAAAAGAATCACAATTGTTTTGAATATCTCTGAGCTCATCGAGCTCAGCGTCATAGCCTTGGCTGAATACACCGCCATCTCTCACCAAGGCCGCACATTGCGCAGAGATGGCTCGCGTGAGGAGCTCGGACCACTCTTGGGGAACACTCAAAGCTGATTGCAATTGGGCCAAATAATCGATCTGTTTTAAGGGGTTCAATAACGAGTGCACCTCGCGCGCTCCTTCAAGCGCACGCGCAAGCGCCAACAATTCTCTGGGGCGCACTTGGAGTAAGGCAATGCGTGCACTAATCCTTTGCACATCGGCTTGTCCCCTCAAGGCGGCTCTGAGGGTTTGAAAGTGCGGTGTGCCTTGGCTTGCGTCCAGCAATGCTTGGAGCGACTGTAGGCGAGCCTTGGGCTCGCTGCGTGAGATGGGTAGCTCGGTGATCCAGGCTTTGAGCTCTCGAGAACCCATGGAGGTTTGACAGGTGTCCAGTAGCGAGAAAAGGGTGGGGGAGTCTTCGCCGCGAAGGGTTTGTAAGAGTTCTAGGTTTTTACGGGTATTGGCGGGCACATCGATAAAGCTCTTGTCCTCCAAAACCTGCACATGGTGGATATGAGAGAGTGTCTGACCTTGGGTGTGCTCGGCATAGGCCAAGAGTGCCGCAGCGGCTGCCTGTGCGTGGAGTAAATCTTGTGCTTGAAAACCTGCCAAGGTTTGCACCATGAGTTGCTCGCACAACTTTCTCTCACCTAAAGCTGAGTCAAACTGCCAATCCATTCTGGGGGTGAGGACACCAGCGCCAGACAATAATTTCTTCAAAGGCTCGGGTAAGTTTTGTGGATAAATGACCTCTTGGGGAGAGATGCGGTTGATCCATGAGGGCCAGTCCTCTTTTGAGCATTGAGTGAGATAGATGGTGTTTTGTGTCAGACTCATCCAGGCAAGCCCACACCCTTGGGGTGAGTTGGCCCTGTCGCTTGCAAAAACAGACAACAAATAAGACTCTGTTTTGTCACTCAAGAGTGCTGAGTCGGTGACCGTGCCCGGCGTCAACACCCGCACCACTTTGCGCTCAACGGGCCCTTTACCGGTGATCTCGCCGACTTGTTCGCAAATGGCCACGGACTCTCCACGCTGGAGGAGCTTGGCCAAATAACCCTCAGCAGAATGGTAGGGAACACCAGCCATCGCAATCGGTTGGCCCGCCGTTTGACCCCGGTGGGTCAACGTGATCCCTAAGAGGTCGCTGGCTTTTTTGGCGTCGTCGAAAAAGAGCTCGTAAAAATCCCCCATACGGTAAAACACCAACGTGCTCGGAAACTCAGCCTTGATGGCCAAGTACTGCTGCATCATTGGAGTGTGGGCCTCGGCCTTGGGGGCAGACTCGCTCATGGGATCGGGGCAGTGTCAGTGGGTTTTAGTGTCATTGGAGTGAACGGCCTTGGGTCGCGTGCACCACTTTAACGGCTAGTGGGAGTGCGAGGCCTTCTGGGAGGGGTGTCATGGCCGTTTTGCTTGATGCTCATGGGCTCGCCTTTGACACGTTGAAGGCGCTTGGAAGTAGTAGGGGTGGGCACGGCAAGCTCTGCGGGCGTGCTCTCATGAGGTCCTTCACTGTCATCGTCATTGTGTTCAAACGTTGACGCGTCAAGGGGCTTCTCTCTTGAGACCTTAGAGAAAGGCGACAAAATATGAGCCATCTGGGCATAAATTTTAGGACTTGCGGCCATGCATTCTTTTTCATGCAAGAAATTAGCCTCTCCAGAATAGTTGCCCACCAAGCCCCCAGCCTCAGTAATTAAGAGTGACCCTGCTGCCGTGTCCCAAGGCTGCAAGCCTGACTCAAAAAATCCATCACTGAATCCGGCTGCTACATAGGCCAAGTCCAGCGCCGCAGCCCCCGGGCGACGAAGGGCCGCTGTTTTTTTGGTCATCTCCCCCATGAGTTGCAAATAAGTCTGTAGATCGTCGCCTTGGCGAAACGGAAAACCCGTGCCCAAAAGACAATCTTTAAGTTGAGTGCGTTTACTCACTCGCATGCGTCGATCATTCATAAAGGAGCCGCGCCCCTTGGTGGCAGAAAATAGATCGTTGCGAGTTGGATCGTAGACCACCGCTTGCTCGATTTTTCCTCTGTATTGCAGTGCAATGCTCACACAATAATAAGGAAAGCCATGGATGAAGTTGGTCGTTCCATCCAAGGGATCAATGATCCAGATAAAGTCAGAAAGCTTGTTGCCATGCTCTTGGCCGGATTCTTCAGCCAAGATGCCGTGGTCTGGGTAAGCCCCCAAAAGCGTTTGAATAATGGCCTCTTCACTGGCTTGGTCCACTTCAGTGACAAAGTCATTGGCCTTCTTCTCGGCCACCCTCACCGACTCGATATCCAAGGCCGCACGGTTGATGATTGAGCCTGCTGCACGTGCAGCCTTGATGGCCACATTGAGCATGGGATGAAGGGTATTGGAGGGCATCATGGCAAGGTCAATCTAGAGGATGGTTCAGCAAAGCTAGTGCAAGAACCAAAGGTTCGTACACCAAGGGGGGCAACGGTGAAAAAGAGCGGCGTTGGCGCTCCCTTTACAGGAAGCTCAGGCTCCCCGGGAGGAGGGGGCTGCTTGCGGCCAGTTGCAAAGCATATTGCAAAGCATATTTTAGTCTTAAACTGCATGCGACAATGAGGCCTGTACGGCAAGAGGCTCACACCTGAACCTTGCCTTTTGTTTTTCTTGGGGACCAGTGTTATTTGGTCGATGTGGAATTATTAAGTAAATCAGAGCATGCGCACGCGTTTCATTTTGATTGACACCTCCCATGCCGGCAATGTTGGAGGTACGGCGCGCGCCATGAAGGTGATGGGCTTTGAGGAGTTGGTCCTGGTCAATCCCAGGTTTCCCAATGTACTCAATAGAGATGAAACCATTCAGCGCGCCAGTGGGGCCTTGGATGTACTTAAAAACGCCAAAGTGGTCTCCCATTTGGAGGAGGCTCTGGAGGGCATGACTCACCTCTGTGCAACGGCCATGGTGCCCAGAGATTTCGGCCCACCCACTCGCACCCCGCGTGAGCACCTCTGGCCCTTGGCTCAAGCCCAAAGAACCCAACAAGCCCAACAGGCTAACGAGGACTCACCTCAGCGTGAGCAACAAGGGGTGGCTTTTTTGTTTGGGAGCGAGCGCTTTGGCATGAAAAACGAGGACGTCTACCGCTGTCATGTGGCCTTGACGATTCCCAGTAACCCCAGTTTCGGCTCCCTCAATTTGGCCAGCGCGGTACAACTCCTCGCCTACGAGTGGCGAATGGCTCTGGGTGGCTTTGGGGCCGAGGTTGGCGACACCAAGGGCGTGAGTGAAACTACCCCCGACACCATGGCTGACGCACAGGCTGTGGCCGGGCTTTTAAAGCATTGGGAGGCCTCACTGATCAAAATTGGTTTTTTGGACCCCTTGGCCCCCAAGAAACTCATGCCCCGTTTGCAACAACTTTTTAACCGCGCTCAACTCACCCATGAGGAAGTCCATATCCTCAGAGGTGTTGCTAAGCACATGGGAGAGCCTGCCCGAGTAAAAGAGATAGACTCTTAGACCATATGTTTACACGACTGCGATCTGATATCGAAACCATTTTTGAGCGTGACCCTGCGGCCAAAAGTCGCTGGGAAGTCCTCACGTGCTATCCCGGTCTACATGCGCTCATCTTGCACCGCTTGGCCCACGCCTTGTGGGGCCTGGGTTTTTGGTGGTTGGGTCGTTTCATCTCCCACATCAGCCGCTTCATGACGGGCATAGAGATCCACCCAGCGGCCGTGATTGGGGAGCGAGTTTTCTTTGACCATGCGATGGGGGTGGTGGTTGGGGAGACGGCTGAAATTGGTGACGGATGCACCATCTACCAAGGGGTGACCTTGGGCGGAACCAGTTTGTACAAGGGCGTTAAACGCCATCCGACATTGGGCGCCAATGTGGTGGTGGGTGCTGGTGCCAAGGTCTTGGGTGGTTTCTCAGTGGGAGAGGGCGCCAAAATTGGCTCCAATGCCGTGGTGACCAAACCTGTCCCTGCTGGAGCCACAGCCATTGGTAATCCGGCCAGACTCATCATGCCAGGGGAGGGGTCGGGCGCGAATTCTGCCCAATCCTTGGCTACGATGGAGTCCGTGAAATCTCCACTTTCGGGCTCACAGGCTCAAGCGGTTTTTGCTGATCAATCGATGTTCGCCTCAGCCACAGACCCAGCGGTGAAAGCCCCCTCGGATCCCTCAGCTGACTCATCGCTGACAGGCTTCAGTGCATATGGAGTCACCCAAGCCGATGATCCCGTGCTTCAGATCTTGAAAGAGCTCAGTGAACGCACGGAGCATCAAAGCGCCCGAATTGCTCAATTGGAGCAATCCTTGGAGGAGATGCGCCGAGTCAACGCAAAGGGCCCAGGCCATTAAAAACTGTCCTTGCAAAGGCACTGGGCTTGAAATGCGCATCAAAGCCCATATCTTCATTAAGCGCTGAGTTATTGTGCGCAATTCTTTCTTCCCTCTGAGTCCCTCCGCTTCAACGCTAGCATGAGTCTTGGACCTCAAGCGCGTGGTTTGTTGCTGGAGATCGATTCAATTTTTTTCCTTTTCTCTGGAGCCTTTTCATGTCAGATACCTTAGCCACCATTCAAGGTCGTACCTCGGCCAACAACTTTGATCCCACGCACCACTTGAGCGAGGCTCAAATTCATGAGTTGGTGGAGTTGACCTTGAATACGCCCACCTCATTTAATATGCAAAATTGGCGCCTCATTGCTGTCTCCTCCCCGGAGCAAAAGGCAAATTTGCGTAAATTGGCTTTTAACCAAGCCAAGGTGAGTGAAGCCGCGGTGACCTTCATTGTCGTGGGAGACGCCATGGGGTATCAACAATTGCCAGCCCTCATCAAGCCCATGTTGGATGCAGGTGCTTTGGATCAAGCCGCCTATGACGGTTGGATTGGGATGTGCAACGGCATGTACAACGGCAACACTCAACTCCAACGCGATGAGGCCATTCGTTCGGGCTCACTTGCCGCCATGACCCTCATGTATGCCGCACAGGCCAAGGCTATGTCTCGGGTGCCATGATTGGGTTTGATGCCGCAGGGGTGGCCAAAGAGTTTGGTTTGAACGAGCATGAAGTGCCCGTGATGCTGATTGCAGTGGGCAATGCGGCTCCTGGAAACTGGCCCAGAAAAGCCAGACGCCCATTGGCTCAAGCGGTCAAGACCGTTTAACCCGCCACTTCCTTTTGCCCCTGACTCTTATTCGCCCATCAAGTTCTTTGAGTTTCAAACACGCTTAGACTTGATGGCGTTTTTGGGTCTAAAGGATGCGCAAAACTCATCCTTGGTTTCAATATAAGGTCCCCCCAAAAGATCGATGCAATAGGGGACTGCAGCAAAGATACCTTGCACCACGGTTAGTCCTTTATCGTCCTTTAAGCCCCCTAAGGTCTCGGCGATGGATTTGGGCTGGCCAGGCAAGTTGATGATCAAAGACTTGTCCCTAATCACTGCAACTTGTCGAGACAAAATGGCAGTGGGCACAAAACGTAGGCTCACTTGTCGCATTTGCTCCCCAAACCCTGGCATCTCTTTGTCACCCACGCTCAAGGTGGCTTCAGGGGTGACGTCTCTGAGAGCTGGACCTGTCCCGCCGGTTGTCAGCACCAAAGAGCAACCTTGCGACACCAAGGACTTCAGGTTCGATGCAATCAATTCAAACTCATCCGCGATCAATGACGTGTGCCATTCAATGGGGTTGTGAACGGCTTGCTCAATCCAAGCTTTGAGTGCTGGGATTCCTTGGTCTTGATAGACCCCGCTTGAGGCCCGGTCTGAAGCGCTCAAGAGACCGATCTTGACTGTGTCGCAACGCGTATCACCGGAAGTGAATTCAACCGTGTGGGGTGTCTGGGTGCTCATGACTTTTTGGTTAACTTGGGTGTTGAAGTGACTTTTGTTTTGGATGGGGCCTGAATCGTTGATTTCTTTGCAGCAGTCTTTGCTGGTGTCTTTGCAGGAGTCTTTGCAGGTGTCTTTGCAGGTGTCTTTGCAGGTGTCTTTGCAGGAGTCTTTGCAGG
>DAISKH010000040.1:0-21656 GCA_036821105.1 Limnohabitans sp. | reverse complement strand
GCTCGGGTGGCGGAGGTGGTAGTGGCAACTCCGCCGTTGGAGGTTCTGGTAAAGACGGAGTTGTGGTCCTCTCCTATGTGAACAATGCGATTTTTGGCACCAAAGCCAACAATACATTGGTTGGTAATTGGGCAGGTCAAGTCAATTTGGGCGCAGCCAACACATTTGTGGGCTCTCTAAGCGGTGTGAACGACACCAACGGTGTAGACAATATTTACATCGGAGTTGGAGCAGGAGTCAATGCCACGTCGAGCAACCTATTCAGTGGCCTCATTGCTGTGGGTAAAAGTGCGGCTGTACCTGTAAGCGTTCTCAATAACGCCATCAATTTGGGTGCCAGTAGTACTGCACAAGCGTCCAAGATGGTGATTGGGGATGCTCAGTTGTTGCACCTGCATGTTGGAGGTTTGAACTCCTGGGTCACGGTGTCGGACCAACGGTTGAAAGAAAATATTCGCCCAACAACGTTAGGACTTAATTTTGTGAGGCAATTGAGAGCCAGGGCTTACACCATGAGAAGTTCTGGAGATGCGCGCTTGGGCTTTATCGCACAAGAAATTGAGGAGGTGCAGCCCAATTTCCCGGGACTGATCAAACCTCAAAACAAAGATGAGTTTTATGCTTTGAATTATGAATCGTTCATTGCCCCGCTCACCCAATCCATCCAAGAGTTGGATGCAACGTTAAGTAGCAAAGTGCATCCAGAGCCACATCGCATTGACCGGTGGGGATTCATGGAGTCCAACTCCAGAACTCTCAGTTGGGCATTTCAAATAGTTGAAGCCTTGATGGCCTTGAATGTTTTGATCTTTGCCTATTTGCAGTTCAAGTGCTGGAGTCGTTTGATCCGTTTGTAATGATTGTTGTCTGCACAAAGTCCAAGAAGGGTTTTATGGAGGACTTTAAAGTGCTGCATGACACCTAGTGCACTGTCATTTGAATCGTCACTCAAAAAGCATAGAATGTTTAAAAAGGGGTCTTGTCGTGCTTTTGTGCTTTTCGTCACTCAAGTCATCCTTGTCATTCTTCTTTTTAGACAGCAGGTCCGATTATCAAAAAAATTGCTCAACCCAGCGCTTCCATGATGGAAGAATTTGAAGGCTCTGTCCTTGGTCACCGCGACGGGCACGGTTTTGTGCAACGCGACAGTGGCGCTCCAGACATCTATTTGTCTCACCATGAGATGCGAGCGGTTCTTCACAAAGACCGCGTCAAGGTCAAAATCATTCGCACCGATGGCAAAGGACGTCCTGAGGGGCGAGTCACAGAGATCATCGAGAGGCCCTTGTATCCCCTGATTGGCCGACTCTTGCAAGAAAACGGAGTCTGGCTTGTTGCACCCGAGGACAAACGCTACGGCCAAGACGTGATCATCCCCAAAGGAGCCACGGGTGCCGCCAAGGTGGGCCAAGTGGTGGTGGTTGAACTCACCGAGCCCCCTAGTCTTTATGGACAGCCGGTGGGACGTATCAAGGAAGTTCTGGGTGAGGTCGATGATCCTGGCATGGAGATCGAGATCGCAGTTCGCAAATTCAGTGTCCCCCATGAGTTCTCCCCCGAGTGCTTAAAGCTTGTCAAAACTCTGCCCGACAAAGTCCGCCCAGAAGATACGTTGAACCGGATTGATTTGACTGATCTGGGATTTGTCACGATCGATGGCGAGGACGCACGAGACTTTGACGATGCGGTGTATTGTGAGCCCGCCAAGGTGGGGCGTAAAAAAGGTTGGCGCTTACTTGTGGCCATTGCCGATGTGAGCCACTACGTTCAAACCGGCTCGGCGGTGGATATTGATGCCTATGACCGCGCCACGAGTGTTTATTTTCCTCGCCGCGTGATCCCGATGTTGCCCGAGAAGCTCTCGAACGGATTGTGCTCATTGAACCCCCATGTTGATCGGCTATGTATGGTGTGCGACATGCTGATCACCTCCGAGGGCGAGGTCTACGCTTACCAGTTCTACCCTGCAGTCATGCACAGCAAAGCACGCATGACCTACACGGCCGTTGCGGCCATCTTGGCCAACACCCGTGGCCCCCAAGCCTTGGCCCAAGGCGAGGTGGTCCCTCACTTGATCAATTTGCACGATGTTTATCTGGCACTGTTAAAAGCTCGCCAAGTCCGCGGCGCTGTGGACTTTGAGACCACCGAGACGCAAATTGTCTGTGATGAGAATGGGCGTATTGAAAAAATCATTCCACGCGTGAGAAATGAAGCCCATCGCTTGATTGAGGAGGCGATGCTGGCGGCCAATTTCTGTAGCGCCGATTTTATTTTGGGGAGCAAAAATCCGGGTCTCTTTCGTGTGCACGAGGGACCAACCCCAGAAAAGCGCGAGTTACTGAAAAACTATCTCAAGGCTGTCGGCGTGGGTCTCACCTTGAGCTAGGACCCCAAACCCGGTGAGTACCAAGCCATTGCCAAAGCAACGCAAGATCGCCCCGATGCGCAGCAAATCCACAGCATGCTTTTACGCTCAATGCAGCAAGCCATCTACACCCCGATCAATAGCGGACATTTCGGCTTGGCATTTGAGGCCTATACCCATTTCACCAGCCCCATTCGGCGTTACCCCGATTTGCTCGTTCACCGAGTGATCAAGGCCATCTTGGCCAAAGAGCGCTACCAGTTACCGGTCTTACCTACACCTGGCGAGTCGCACGCAAGACTGGCTCGCCGCATGGCCAGCAAGAGCCCAAGCCCAGGTAAGAAAACGCCCGAGTCAGTAGACCTTTCAAGTCCAGAGATCTTGGCTTGGCAGGCGGCCGGTCTACACTGCTCAGCCAATGAGCGCCGTGCCGATGAGGCCTCTCGAGATGTAGAGGCTTGGCTCAAGTGCAAATTCATGCGCGAGCACCTGGGTGAGGAATACAGTGGCGTGGTGACTGCAGCCATGGGCTTCGGTATTTTTGTCACCTTGGATAACCTCTACGTTGAGGGCATGGTCCACATCACCGAGCTTGGAGGCGAGTACTTCAGGTTTGATGAGGCACGCCAAGAACTTCGCGGTGAGCGAACCGGTATTCGGTATGCCATCGGCACCCGTGTTCAAGTGCAGGTGAGTCGCGTGGATCTTGATGGTCGCAAGATCGATTTCAGGCTTGTCCGAGACGACATCGACAAAGCCCGGTCTGCCAAAGAGCCCCTTGCCCCTAAGACTAAGGGTGCTAAGAAGAAACAGGCCTCATTCTCTGGTGCTCCTGCGCCCCATCAAAGCACCAACGCCCAGGGCTTGTTTGCTGCGGCGAGTCAGCCCGGCTCCGCTAAGCGATTTGCCAAAGGCGCAAAAGCGAGTTCCAAGAAAGCCCCTCGCGGGCTCACCTCGGGCTCTGTGACGGGGGCGGGTGCCGGCATGGGTGCACGAACAGAGTTTGCCCGCTCACCCTTAGAGTTACTCAAAGGGGCTGTCAAAAAGGCGGTGGCTAAAAAGAAGGCTAGAAAAAGCAAGCGTTGAGTGGCCGTATGGGGCTTAACTGACTGGCTTAGACAGAAGTTGATGGCATTTTCTATGGCGCAGTTAATTTTTATGCGCTTACAAATTCAACTCTGGCCATGCTTCGGCCTTGACCTCACCCTCTAGTAGGCCCGCCAACAGTTGCGCACTCGCGCAACTCATCGCCCAGCCACTTGAGCCGTGTCCTGCATTGAGCCACACCCCACTCACCGGGGTCTCGCACACCAATGGTGTGCCTTTGGCCCGCATAGGACGAGCGCCTTTCCACACCTGCACTTGTTGGCCCCAGTCGCTGGCTTTAGGGAACCAATCTTCTAGCACTTTGTAGAGGGTTTTGACGGCCTTGGCATGGTGCTCTTTGGGGTTGCCGCCCAATTCCATCACCCCACCCACCCGGACTCGGTTGCCTTGGCGTGCGATGGTGACCTTGTATTTGTCATCCATCAAGCCACATCTGGGGGCGTCCAAGGGCTCTTTGATCATCCCTGTGAGGGAATAGCCGTACATGGGTTGAATGCCCAATGCGAGGTTAAAGTCTTTTAAGAGCATGCCCGTTTGGGTGCCAGCACACACCACCGTTGCATCGAAGTGCATCACCTCGTCTTGGCAGATCACTTGGCGGGGGCGCTTGGGGTCCAAGGCCTGAACTTCGGTTTTGAAGCGAAACTCAACACCCAATTTTTCGGCCTCATCGCGTACGGCCATGGCGAATTGACGGCAATTGGCCACTTGGTCTTGCGGCAAATGAATGGCACCGGCCAACGCGGTGGAGCTCTCCAGCGCGGGCTCAACGCCCTGCAACTCCTCTCGGCTCAGTAATTGATAAGCAATACCCAGAGCACTCAAATGGGGTAGCGCCAATTGGGCTTGCTCCCACGCTTTGGTGTCACGGTAAATCAGGTTGTAGCCCTGAGTTTGCTCATACTCCAAGCGAAACAAGTGCGAGAGCTCCTTCATGCGATTTTGGCTCATGATGGCCAAGCGTTGCATCGCATTTCTGTGCTGCCAATAGTGCTCAGCCTTGGAGGCTTTAAAGCACTGGGCTAGCCATTGGAGCTCTTGCATGTTGGGAAAATGCATCAAAAAACTGGAGTTTTTGGCAAAAAATTCCTTAAAGAGGCGACTCACCATCGAGGGGCTGGCCCAAGGGGTCACGTAGCCTGGGGAAATCACCCCAGCGTTGGCAAAGCTCGATTCCTCGGCGCAGGTCTGATTTCTCTCAAGCACCGTGACCGAGTGTCCTCTGAGTGCCAGCTCAAAGGCAGTGGTCACACCGATGATGCCCGCCCCGATCACGGCAATGCGTTGGGGCTTCATGCTTTTAGCTCCTGATGGACAATCCAAAAAGCTTGAAGGCGCTGGGTACGACTCACCTGGGCATTGAACGGGAGGCGATTAACCCAAGCACTTGGGAGGGTGAACAACCGGGGTCTGAGGAAGAGGGACAAGGCAATCAAAGTATGGGGCCGTGAAAAGGGCAAGAAGTTGTGAGCAGGATGTGGATTAGACCATGCTTGTGAGACAGTCTGAGGGCAGGACTCAAATCAGGGCTTGCAGGGCGAATGGGTCTGGGGAGGTTGAAGATTGCATGGGATTGTGCTACAATTGAAAGGCTTTGGTCGGGGTGAACAGCCCTCTTCAGAGCAAATCTCAAACCATCTCATCCAAGGTGTCAAAACTCAATCAGAGGTCAAATAGTTCAAAGCTTTGACCATTTGTAGACGGGTTATTGATTTCGAGATGGATTTTAGTCCAAACCTTTTAGGAAAAATTATGTCAGTCTCTATGCGCGAAATGTTGGAAGCGGGTGTTCACTTTGGTCACCAAACACGCTTTTGGAATCCCAAGATGGCTCCTTTCATCTTTGGTCATCGCAACAAAATTCACATCATCAATTTGGAAAAAACACAGCCCATGTTTGAGGAGGCTGTGAAGTTCGCTCGTCAATTGTCTGCCAACCGTGGAACCATTTTGATGGTCGGCACCAAGCGCCAAGCGCGCGAGATCGTGGCGACAGAAGCTCGCCGTGCGGGTGTCCCGTTTGTTGAGCAACGCTGGTTGGGCGGCATGCTCACCAATTTCAAGACCGTCAAATCTTCCATCAAGCGTTTGAAGGAGATGAAAGTCCAGCAAGAAGCCGGTCTTGACGCGATGAGTAAGAAAGAACAGTTGACGTTCACTCGCGAGATTGAAAAGTTGGAGAAAGACATCGGTGGTATCCAAGATATGGCCACTTTGCCCGATGCAATTTTCATCATCGACGTGGGTTATCACAAAATCGCTGTCGCCGAGGCTAAAAAACTGGGCATCCCCTTGATCGGTGTTGTTGACTCCAATCACTCACCCGAAGGCATCGATTTCGTGATTCCTGGTAACGACGATTCCTCCAAGGCCGTGACTCTTTACGCCCGCGCCATGGCAGACGCCATTCTTGAAGGTCGTGCCAATGCGGTCAACGACGTCGTCAAAGCCATTGCCGAAGCCAGCGACGAGCACGCTCACGACGAACACGACTCTTCTGCCCCTGCGGCTTGAGGGACTTGGCCCTTGGGCTAGTCAAGGGTTTCACAGGGCCCATTGAGCTTTGTGCCCGACATGAGGGGGCTATTCGTAGCCCCTTTTTAGCGAGCGAATGCTTTGTCCCGGGACAGCGAAGACGCTTCACCAAATTGAAAAAATAGATCGATAAGATCCAAACCATAAATGGAGTAATAAAAAATGGCAACAATCACAGCAAGCATGGTGGCCGAACTCAGAGCCAAGACCGATGCGCCCATGATGGAGTGCAAAAAAGCCTTGACCGAGTCAGATGGTGACTTGGTGAAGGCGGAAGAGATTTTGCGCGTCAAACTCGGCTCCAAGGCCGGTAAAGCTGCCTCACGCGTGACCGCCGAGGGCGTTGTGTTTGCCCACATGCATGGCAATACAGGGGCCTTGATCGAGGTCAATTGCGAGACTGATTTCGTCACCAAAAACGACAGTTTCTTGGCATTGGCCAAGGGTGCAGCCGAGTTGCTGGCCACTCATAAGCCCGAGAGCTTGGAGGCTTTGGCAGCGCTTGCCTATTCCCAAGACGGCTTTGGCCCCACGCTAGAAGATGTTCGAAAAGGACTGATTGGCAAAATCGGTGAAAACATGAGCTTTCGCCGCTTCAAGATCATCTCCGGAGACCACCATGTGACGTCTTATTTGCACGGCACTCGCATTGGTGTACTCGTAGAGTTCACTGGTCAAGAGTCAGCCGCTCGGGATGTGGCGATGCATGTGGCCGCAATGAAGCCAGTCGCTTTGACCTCGGCTGAGGTGCCTGCTGAGTTGATTGAGCGCGAGAAATCTGTGGCTGCTGCCAAGGCCGCTGAGTCTGGTAAGCCCGCTGAGATCGTGCAAAAGATGATCGAAGGGTCAGTGCAAAAGTATTTGAAAGAGGTGTCACTGTTTGACCAAACGTTTGTGAAAAACGACAAACAAACGGTCGAGCAAATGCTCAAGGCCGCCAACACCCAGGTCAAATCATTCACCTTGTATGTGGTGGGTGAGGGCATTGAGAAAAAGGTCGATGACTTTGCTGCCGAGGTGGCGGCTCAAGTCGCAGCGGCCAAACAAGCCCACTGACCATTGAACTGATTAAAAGGGGACTGAAGGTCCCCTTTTTTATGGGTGGCCCTCTTAGGGCTGTCCCTGAGATTGACGAGGCAAGCGAGCTTGCTACACTTCAAACCACAAACTACAAACCACTCACCCTAAAACACTGCCACAGGAGCACACCCGCCATGACCCACATCAAGCCCGCACACCAACGTATTTTGCTCAAGTTGTCTGGCGAGGCGTTGATGGGGGACGATGCCTTTGGCATTAACCGCGCAACCATCGTTCGCATCGTGCAAGAGATTGCCGAAGTGACCCACTTGGGTGTTCAAGTGGCGGTCGTGATCGGTGGGGGCAATATTTTTCGTGGCGTAGCGGGTGGAGCTGTCGGCATGGACCGAGCAACAGCCGATTACATGGGAATGCTTGCCACGGTCATGAATGCCTTGGCCTTGGCCGATACCATGAATAAGGCTGGGCTTACCGCCCGTGTGATGTCGGCCATTGGTATTGAGCAAGTCGTTGAGCCCTACGTGCGCCCTAAAGCTTTGCAGTACCTTGAAGAGGGCAAGGTGGTGGTGTTTGCTGCGGGTACAGGCAATCCATTCTTTACCACCGACACGGCTGCCGCTTTGAGAGGTGCAGAGATTGGGGCTGAGTTGGTGTTAAAGGCCACCAAGGTTGATGGCGTTTACTCAGCCGACCCGAAAAAAGACCCCCACGCTACGCTCTATCATAAAATCAGTTTTGATGAGGCGATTAAAAACAATCTCGGCATCATGGACGCAACCGCGTTTGCTTTGTGTCGCGATCAAAAGTTGCCCGTCAAGGTCTTCTCCATCTTTAAAAACGGGGCACTCAAAAGAGTCGTCATGGGTGAGGATGAGGGAACCTTGGTGTATGCTTGAGATGGAGAGCTCGCCAAGAGCCATCAACAACAACCCACGAGTGACCCCCTAAGAGGGGTACGTCAACGCTAGAAGAGGATCCGATTCATCATGAGCAGCATTGCTGAGATCAAAACCCAAACTGAGAGCAAAATGACTCTGTCCTTGGCGGCCTTGGGCCAGGCCTTGAGCAAGATCCGAACCGGCCGTGCTAACCCAGGTCTTTTGGACTCGGTCATGGTGGACTATTACGGCAACCCCACGCCCATTAGCCAAGTGGCCAATGTCTCATTGCTGGATGCGCGCACCATCAGCGTGCAACCCTGGGAGAAGGGGATGGGGGCCAAGATTGAAAAAGCCATCCGTGACAGCGACTTGGGGTTGAACCCGGCGAGCATGGGGGACTTGATTCGTGTGCCCATGCCGGCCATGAGCGAGGAGCGTCGTCGGGAGATGACGAAGGTCGTTCGCAACGATGGTGAGGGCGCCAAAGTGGCGGTGCGAAATCTGCGTCGAGATGCCAATGAGCACATCAAAAAACTGGTGAAAGATAAATTGGCGAGTGAAGACGATCAAAAACGCGCCGAGGCCGAAATTCAAAAAATCACCGACAAATTCATCGTCGAGGTCGACAAATTGGTGGCGGCCAAAGAGCAAGAGATTTTGGCGGTCTGAAGACTTGTTCGATACAACCCCTACTCCAGAGTTTTGCCAATCAGCTGACTCCCCATGTGTTGTAGATCTGGGGTCGAGTGCGCAAGCTCGGTCCTCCCTTGAAGGCGCGTGAGTGATGCTCAAAACCCGTATCCTCACCGCGCTTTTTTTACTGCTCCTATTCATCCCTGCGCTCTTGAGCCCAGAGCTCGAGTACTGGCTTGGCTTGACACTGGTGTTGATGGTGTTGGGGGCTTGGGAATGGGGTCGTGCAGTGCAAATGGAGGCCTCCTCTTCCTCCTCCTCCTTGGGTCAAACGCCTTCTACATCGCCCCACTTTAAGGGCCATTGGCTAGGCTACTTCCTTGGCGGTGCGACAGCCATCGCGGGCGTCTACATTTGGAGAGCGTGGGGGTTTGAGACCTTTCCTCTTGCCGCCTCTTGGCTTTTGACGGCGTTGTGGGTTTATTTTTTTTCCTTCTTGTTTTGGGGCGGTTCCCAACGTTGGGGCCGTGTGTCACCGTCCTTTAAAGCTTTGGCGGGGTGGTGTGCACTCTTAGGAGTTTGGTGGTCGATTGCAGTTGCCAAATCCACGGGCAGTGGTTTTTTACTCTCTGTGTTGTGTGTGGTGTGGGTGGCCGACATCGCCGCCTATTTTGGTGGTCGCGCCTTGGGTCGACACAAACTTGCACCCTCTTTGTCCCCAGGTAAGACTTGGGAGGGCGTGGCCTCAGGGCTTTTGGGGGTTTACCTGTTGGCCTACGCGTGGTTGAATTGCCCGGTCTTTGAACCCTTTGCAGCGGACAATTTATTTGGATTGCTGAACAAACAAGGTCTTGGGGTGACGGTGTTGGGCTTAGGCGTCTTGGTCTTATTCAGTGTGATGGGAGACCTCTTTGAGTCCATGGTCAAACGCAGCGCCGGCTTAAAGGACAGCAGCCATCTCTTGCCAGGTCACGGGGGTGTCCTAGACCGAGTGGATGCTCTACTCCCCACGCTCCCGTTGGCTGTCACCATGCTCACTTGGTTTCGCTAAGACCAGACCATCAATAATGCATTGATAAAGCATCGATCAAGAATTAATGAAGCATTGCGCAATGAAACAAAACATCACTATCCTGGGCAGCACCGGCTCGATTGGTAAAAACACCTTGGACGTGGTGGCCAGACATCCTGAGCGCTTTGCCGTGTTTGCTTTGAGTGCCAAGGAAAATGAGGCTCTCCTCTTAAAACAGTGCCAGGAGTTTGAGCCTCAATATGCTGTTTTGATGGAGCCGCAAAAAGCCCACAACTTGCAAATGAGTTTGAAGGCCTTGTCCCTTCGAACCCAAGTGCTTTGTGGTCCCGAGGCGCTTTGCCAAGTGGCCTCAGACGAGTCGGTCGATACCGTGATGGCGGCCATTGTGGGGGCGGCAGGGTTGCCCTCTTGCATGGCGGCGGCCCTGAGCGGCAAGCGTCTGCTCTTGGCCAACAAGGAGGCCTTGGTGGTGGGGGCTGATGTGTTCATGGCCGCTGTGAAAGCCGGGGGTGCGACTTTACTGCCCATTGATAGCGAGCACTCGGCGGTGTTTCAATCCCTGCCACACGAGCGGCTCAGTTGGCCCACAAGTGTGGCCAAAATTATCTTGACTGCTTCAGGTGGGCCGTTTCGCACAAGGGCGCCTGAGACACTGCACCAAGTGACGATCGAAGAGGCCTGTGCTCACCCCACTTGGGTGATGGGACGGAAAATCTCGGTCGATTCGGCCACCATGATGAATAAAGCCCTGGAGGTCATCGAGGCACACTATTTGTTTGGCCTCGGGGGGGAGAAGTTGGAAGTCGTGATTCATCCGCAAAGCGTGATCCACTCCATGGTGGAGTACGTTGACGCGTCTGTGATTGCGCAACTGGGCACACCGGACATGCGAGTACCGATCGCCTACGGACTCAGTTGGCCCGAGCGTATCACCTCAGGCGCCAAAGCGCTTGATTTCTCGACACTGGCCAATTTGAGTTTTGAGTCGATTCACTCGGGAGATCACCCCAGACGCTACCCGGGTTTGGCACTGGCTTGGCAAGCTCTGAAGGCTCCCATTGGCTGCACTGCTGTGCTCAATGCAGCCAATGAAGTGGGGGTTCAAGCATTTTTGACAGGGCAGATTGGCTTTCACCACATTCACCAAGTCAACCTCGGGACCTTGGAGGCTTACACGCCTGATCCCGCCAAAACCATTGATGACTTGATCGAGATTGATGCCCAAGCGCGCCGTGTGGCCAGTGAGCAAGTGGCGCGTTTGTAGCTCACCCAAGCTCTACTGAAACACTTTTTTGGGCCACTCTTGCTGGCTATTGTTCTTTAACACCCTCACTCTTCACCATCCTAGACACTATGCACAGTTTGTTGGCTTTTTTATTGGCCCTAGGGATTTTGGTTGCCGTGCACGAATACGGCCACTACAAGGTGGCGGTGATGTGTGGTGTTCGGGTACTGCGCTTTTCTTTGGGGTTTGGCCCAGTCTTATTCCGTCGTCAATTTGGCCCGGTCTTTAGCCCAGTGATCCCCCAAAGGGCGGGCTTACCGAGCTCTACACATTCAGCACAAAGAAGCGAGTTTGTCTTGAGCTTGATTCCGCTGGGTGGGTATGTGACGTTTTGGGACAAAGCCCAAGCCACTGAACTGGGTCTGACGGAGCCCCTCAGTGAAGAGGCCCGAGTGTCTTTGTTTGAGTCGCAAAGTTTACTCAAACGCGCGGCCATCGTTGCGGCCGGACCGCTTGCCAATTTGCTCTTGTGTGTGGTCCTCACGTGGGTGATGTATCTCTGGGGGGTGGAACAAGATGCTCCTGTGCTGGCCAGCCCCACTGCGGGCTCTATGGCGGAGCGCTGGGGGTTGGAGGCCGGTTGCCGTGTGCTCACCATGGGCTCTATGAACCTTATGGGCCATGAAGCCGAAAAAGCCCAAAGTTTGCAAGACGTGGAGAGCTTTATTGACAAAGCCCTCGAGCACCGCCAAGACATAGAGCTTTGGCTTCAATGCCCCAAGGATGAGGCTAAGCCAAGAGTCTTCAATCCCACCAGTGAAGAGAACGTCCCCCTGGACCACGTTCCCACACCCCCTCCCAATCATCGGCTCGAACTTCCTTTGTCCAGCCTGGATTTGAGCCAGGGCTTTGAGACATTGGGGCTTCAAGGTCCCTACCGAGCCCCCATCATTCAGTCGGTGAGTCCGGGGAGTGCTGGGGAAAAGTCTGGCTTAAAGCCCCAAGACCGGGTGTTGAGCGTGGACGGAGTGCCTATTGCCGATGCGGCAGATCTGCGTTCGCGCATTGCACACTCACTGCGTGACGCTCAGGTTCACCCGATGCACTGGCGCATTGAGCGGCAAGCCCAGCCCTCTTCCCCGTGGGACTCCAAGGACACACGGGCGCTCAATTCCGAGGAGCCACTGGCAGGCAATGCCCATACTCAGGGAGAGGTCCAAGCCCAAGCCCAAGTCCAAGTCAACCAAGACAAAACTGAGCCACAAAAGTTGCAGACCCTGGAGTTGGTGGTGCAGGCTGAGCAGCACGAAGAGCGACCCGGCGTGATGACGGCTCGAGTGGGGATTTATCTAGGAGCGCCGCCTGAGCATGTGACCGTACGTTTGGGACCCGGGGCGGCTTTGCTGCGTGCGCTCTCAACGACGGGGAGCTGGACATGGCAAACCGTGCACGCCCTGGGGCAACTTTTTGACTCACCCAAGGCGTGGTCGGAGTTGGGCGGGCCATTGACCTTGGCCAAATACGCCGGCGAATCGGCGGGTCTGGGGGTCGCCGCTTTTTTGGCTTATTTGGGCTTGGTGAGCGTCAATTTGGGGGTCTTTAATTTATTGCCCATCCCCGTTCTCGATGGCGGACACTTGCTGGGTTACGCTTGGCAAGCGATCACTGGGCGGGAGATGGGGGCCCAAGTTTGGAGCATCATCCAACGAGTGGGTCTCATCTTGCTGCTGCTCTTGACGCTATTGGCTCTGAGAAACGATATCGCCCGTTGGCTTGCCAGCTGAGACACTCCAACTCTGGCAATCTTTTCTTTCATTGATTTTAGACCTCAGCGTATGACGCCCTTGCATGTCCTTTATACTTGGCAGGCTCGATCATCGATAAACTTCACCACGTCCCAAAACCACAACTCGATCATGCCATCACTTATTACGCGTTTTTGTGCTTTCTTGATCGCGATCCTTTGTGGGTTGATGTTGACCTTGGTCTCGGCTCGCGCTGCCGAGCCCTTTGTTATGACTGACATTCGAGTCGAAGGCCTCCAACGCGTGGAGCCTGGGACGGTTTTTGCGTCCCTGCCCTTTAAAGTGGGGGAGACGTACTCGGACGAGAAGGGCACAGCTGCCATTCGGTCACTCTTTTCACTGGGTCTATTCAAGGACGTTCGCATCGAGACCCAGCAAACCGTTGTCTTGGTGATTGTGGAAGAACGCCCCATCATCTCCAGCGTAGAGTTCATTGGGACCAAAGAGTTTGATAAGGACACCTTAAAGAAAGCTTTGCGAGAGATTGGCTTATCGGATGGCCGTCCTTTTGATAAGGCCTTGGCTGACCGGGCTGAACAAGAACTCAAGCGCCAGTACATCAATAAAAGTCTGTACGGCGCAGAAATCACCACCACCATCACGCCCATTGAGAGAAACCGAGTCAACCTGACCTTCAGCGTGATTGAGGGAGATGTGGCGAAAATCAAAGAAATCCGTCTGCAAGGAAACCATTTTTTCAGCGAATCGGATTTGAGAAAACAACTGGACTTGAATACGGGCAACTGGTTGTCTTGGTACACCAAATCGGACCGCTATTCACGCACCAAGCTCAACGCCGATTTGGAGAGCTTGAAGTCTTATTATTTGGCACGCGGGTTTTTGGAGTTTCGGGTTGACTCGACCCAGGTCTCAATCTCACCGGACCGGCAAAGCATTGTGATCACGGTGAACGTCACCGAGGGAGACCGTTTTGTGGTGTCTGGCATTGAGCTCGAAGGCTACTACCTCGGACGAGACGATGAGTTCAAGGCGCTGGTGAGTGTGAAGGCTGGACAAACATACAACGCCAACGATGTGAGCCAAACCGTCAAAGCGTTCACCGATTATTTTGGTAATTTTGGTTTTGCCTTTGCCCGTGTGGAGCCCCGCACCGAGATCGATCACACCACCAACCAGGTCAAACTCGTGCTCCAAGCCGATCCTGCTCGACGTGCTTATGTCAGGCGCATCAACTTGGCCGGCAACACCCGTACGCGTGATGAGATCATTCGCCGCGAGTTCAGGCAAATGGAGTCAGCTTGGTACGACGGTGACCGCATTCGCCTCTCTCGCGACCGAGTCGAGCGCTTGGGATACTTCAAGGATGTCACCATTGATACCCAAGACGTGCCAGGCTCGCAAGATCAAGTCGACTTGTTGGTCACGGTGGTAGAAAAACCCACCGGATCTCTCCAGTTGGGAGCGGGATTTTCATCTTACGAAAAACTCTTCATCACCTTCGGTATCACTCAGGACAATATCTTTGGAAGTGGCAACTTCTTGGGCACCCAGGTGAGCACCAGTAAGTACAACCAAGTCTTCACCATCAATACCACGAACCCGTATTTCACCGAGGACGGAATCTCCCGAACGTTTGAGTTCTCCCACCGCTCGCAACGCCCCTACAACGACGAAGCGGGGAACTACCGCATGGTGACTTCTGGGCTTGGGATGCGTTTTGGTGTGCCCGTCACTGAACTTGACCGTGTGGTGGCGGGCATCACCGCCGAGCAAACCACCATTGTGCCCGGCACCAGTATTCCCGCAGCTTATTTGGATTATGCCGATCATTTTGGCTTCACCACCACCTCATTTCCCTTGAACTTGGGGTGGATTCGAGACTCAAGAGACAGCATTATGGCGCCCACGCGAGGGGTCTTTGCCCGAGCCTATTCGGATATGTCCGTGAGTGGTGCCACTCGTTATGTGCGGGCGGGCTCACAGTACCAGTACTACATTCCTCTGTCCAAGCAGTACAGCATTGCGTTAAACGGGGAGGTGGGACTGGGCCGAGGACTGCAAGGCCAACCCTTCCCCATCTTTAAAGACTATTATGTCGGTGGACTGGGCTCGGTGCGTGGCTTTGATCAAGGCTCCTTGGGTCCTCGAGACATCACCGGTTTGGTGGTGGGGGGTGCGAAAAAAGTGGTGGGCAATGCTGAGTTTTATTTGCCCTTCCCAGGGGCTGGCAACGATAAATCCCTTCGCCTGTACAGCTTTTTTGACATGGGCAATGTTTTTGGGGAGTTCGAGCCCATCAAGCTCTCTAGCCTGAGGAGCTCATACGGTTTTGGTATCAGTTGGGTCTCTCCAATGGGACCCTTGCGATTTGCCATTGCCAACCCCGTCCATACGCTGGCTGGAGATAGAATACAGAAACTTCAATTTCAAATTGGGACATCGTTTTAATGAACACTATTTTGCGCCACACTTTTTTATCCATGGTTTTGCTGGGGGCTACTTTGGCCGCTCATGCGCAAGAGTTTCGCGTGGGCTATGTCAACACCGATCGAATTTTTCGTGAAGCCAATACCGCCAAAGCCGCCCAGGCCAAGCTCGAGCAAGAGTTCTCCAAGCGTGAGAAAGACTTGGTGGAGATGGGCAATAATTTAAAGAATGCCTCGGAAAAACTCGACCGAGATGCCCCAACACTACCCGAGTCACAGCGCGTGGCCCGACAAAAAGTGGTGATTGAGCAAGACCGCGACTTTCAAAGAAAACGCCGCGAGTTTCAAGAGGACTTGAACACACGTAAGAACGAAGAGTTCCAGCAAGTCTTGGAGAAAGCCAACCGAGTCGTTCGCCAAGTTGCCGAGAGTGAAAAATACGACCTCGTTCTTCAAGAAGCGGTCTACATCAACCCCAAGCACGACATCACCGACAAAGTGATCAAAGCCATCAATGCCAACGCAGGAAGTCTAAGCCCAGCCTTTGGCAGCACCAATGGTTCTGGTTTGTCGCCCGCTCAAGGTCCTGGGCCAGGACCGAGCAGTAAATAAGAGTTTCGTGCAGGCCAGGCTCGCCGACATTGTTGAGGTCTTGGGCGCAAGCCTTCAAGGCAGTGGTGACTTGGTCCTCTCTCGCATCAGTCCATTGGCGAGTGCCGAGAAAGATGCGATCAGTTTTTTAAGCCATCCTCGCTATGCGCACGAGTTGCTCACCACCCGAGCAGGCGCTGTGATCGTCTCGCCAGAGGCTGCGGCCCAACTCAAGGATCGCCCTGATTTGGCCTTGGTGGTCACCCCAGAGCCTTATCTGGGCTACGCTCGTCTCACGCAGTGGTGGGCCCAAGAGGCGCGAGATCAACAAATGGAGGCAGACCAACAAGCAGGTTTGTCGTCCAACTCACTCATTCATCCCACCAGCGTTATCCATCCTCAAGCCAAGTTGGGGGAGGGTGTTCGCGTGGGCCCTTTGTGCGTGATTGAGCGCTTTGCTGTGGTGGGCGCAGGCACGTGGCTCAAGTCCCATGTGACGGTGGGTGAGAGGTGTGTGATTGGCGAGAACTGCATCTTGCACGCCGGTGTGGTGGTGGGGGCCGATGGCTTTGGTTTTGCCAAAGACAGCGAGGGCCATTGGGTCAAAATTGAACAACTGGGCGCTGTGCGCATCGGCAGTGACGTTGAGATTGGAGCCAACACCTGCATTGACCGTGGTGCTTTGGTGGACACTGTGATTGAGGACGGAGTCAAGTTGGATAATTTGATTCAGATCGGTCACAATGTGCACATCGGCGCTCACTCCGCTTTGGCGGGATGTGTCGGTGTTGCCGGAAGTGCCACCATTGGTAAGCACTGTACCGTGGGTGGTGGTGCTGTGATTTTGGGTCACCTGAGTTTGGCCGACTCGGTGCACATCTCCGCTTCCAGTGTGGTCACGCGCTCCATTTCGGTGGCGGGGCACTACACGGGCTTTTTCCCCATCGATGAGAACGCCCATTGGGAAAAGAACGCAGCCGCTTTGAAGCAACTTCAGCGACTAAGACAACGAATTTTGGCATTAGAACAAGCGACCGATTTGAGCAAGGGACCCTCAGCATGATCATGGACATTCACCACATTCTCAAACAACTGCCGCACCGTTATCCGATTTTGCTGGTGGACCGGGTCTTAGAACTCGAGAGCGGCAAGAGGATCAAGGCACTCAAAAATGTCTCCATCAATGAGCCTTATTTTGTCGGCCATTTCCCTCACCACCCCGTGATGCCTGGGGTGTTGATTTTGGAGGCCTTGGCCCAAGCCGCTGCGCTTTTGAGTTTTGAGATTCTCAAAAAGTCCAGCGACCAGGAGTCAGTCTATTACTTTGCCGGCATTGACGGGGCTCGCTTTAAGCGTCCCGTCGAGCCAGGCGACCAGTTGATTTTGGATGTGGAGTTGGACCGCATGCGTGCAGGTATTTTTAAATTCAACGCCAAGGCCTGGGTTGGCTCAGAGCTTGCCTGCGAGGCCCAATTGATGTGCACCTCTCGGGCCATCGAGCCCAGCAAGAGCGCGTGACTTACGGCCCTTGGGCACACCGATGTGCTCAGGTGTTGAGTTGCGATGTGTTTGAACCAGGCCTTGTGCCATCTCACTTTGTTTGATCCCACCCATGACCTTGATACACCCCAGTGCCATCATCGACCCCAAGGCCCAGTTGGACTCCAGCGTTCAGGTGGGAGCCTACACCACCATTGGGCCCCATGTGCGCATTGGCGCGGGCACTCGCATTGGTGCTCATTGTGTGATTGAGGGGCACACGACGATGGGGGAGAACAATCAGGTCTTTCAATTCAACTCGTTGGGTGCCGTCCCGCAGGATAAGAAATACGCTGGCGAGCCCACTGAGCTTGTGATTGGCTCTCGCAATGTGATACGAGAGTTTTGCACCTTCAACATTGGCACGGCCTTGGACCGTGGGGTCACTAGTCTTGGGGACGATAACTGGATCATGGCCTATGTTCACTTGGCGCACGACTGCCAAGTGGGCTCACACACCATCTTTGCCAACAACACCCAACTCGCCGGTCACGTGCAGGTTCAAGACTGGGTGATTTTGGGCGGGTTCACTGTCGTTCACCAGTTTTGTCGCATCGGCGCGCACAGCTTCACTTCGATGAATGCGCTACTTTTTGCCGACTTGCCCCCCTTTGTCATGTGCCAAGGCCAACCCGCCAAAGCGCGGTCAATGAATTTCGAAGGTTTGAAGCGGCGGGGCTTCTCGCCCAATCGCATCAAGGCCGTCAAAGGCATGCACAAAGCCTTGTACCGAGAGGATTTGACTTTGCAAGACGCCATGCTTCGCATTCAGCAGTTGGAAGAGGCTTATCCGGAGGCGCGCGAAGATGTGGCGATCATGCTTGAATTTTTGACGCACACCCCCAAAGACCGCGGCATCGTGCGCTGACTCACATCCCTAGGAGTGGCAAGCTTGAAGGACTCATCCCAAGATTTGGAGATGGCTTTAGTGGTCGGTGAAGCCTCGGGGGACTTGCTGGCGTCTTTGGTGATTCCCGAGTTGCAAAAACGCTGGCCGCATTTGCGTTTATATGGAATTGGCGGTGAACGCATGCAGGCCTTAGGCTTTGAGGCTTGGTGGCCAGCCAAAGAGTTGGCCGTGAGGGGGTATGTTGAGGTCTTGCGACACTACCGCCATATAGTGGGGATTCGAGATGAGCTCACCCGACAGTGCTTGGCCAAGCCACCCCGACTTTTTTTAGGAGTTGATGCGCCCGACTTCAATCTGACCCTGGCCAAAAGTCTTAAAACTGCGGGCGTGCCTGCAGTGCAGTTTGTTTGTCCCTCCGTATGGGCGTGGCGAGCGCACCGAATTCAAACGATGGCTCAAAGTGTAGACCACGTCTTGTGCCTATTCCCCTTTGAGCCAGAGTTGCTGGAGGCCCACGGGATTGCTGCCACGTATGTGGGACACCCCTTGGCGGGCACCATTCCTTTGGAGGTGGACCAACAAGGGGCTAGGCTCGCTTTGGGCCTGGATGAGAAGCTCGCCAGTTCAACCTCCCAGGCGCCCCTTTGGGTGGCCTTGATGCCGGGCTCTCGCCAGAGCGAAATTGATCACTTGGGAGAGCGTTTTTTGAAAGCCGCTCAACTCATGCGTTCTCAAAACCCTCGGGTGCATTTTCTACTCCCCACCTTAGAAGCCCACCGCGAGAGACTAAAGGGCCTTGTGGACCAATTGGGTCTCAGCGCGTTTTGCCGGGTCCTTGTGGGTCAGTCGCATTTGGCATTGGCCGCTTGCGATGTGAGTTTGATTGCGAGTGGAACGGCAACGCTAGAGGCCGCTCTTTTCAAGCGCCCCATGGTGATTGCGTATCACATGAATTGGCTCAGTTGGCTCATCATGAAACGCCAAAAACTTCAGCCCTGGGTGGGGTTGCCCAATATTTTGTGCCAAGACTTTGTGGTGCCCGAATTGCTCCAGCCCGCTGCCACCCCCGAGGCACTGGCCCAAGAGACCTTGGCTTGGTTTGATGACCCCCAACGGGTGGGTCAGTATCAATCCCGCATGCGTGCTTTGCACGAGACTTTGATGAGAGACACGCCCGCATTGTGTGCAGACGTCTTGGGCCGTCTGATGGGACAGGCTCTTACCAAGGCAACAAAATCCAACACCGACAGTGAGCCCATCGACCAGCCCGGCCATGCCGGCTGAGCGCACACCCAAAGACCATGGCTTATTCAAAAAAGACTTTGAAAAACTCTTTCATCCACTCTTCGGGGGGCTCTACTCAAGTCCTCTCCAGCCAATCCCGGTCTGGCCAAGACCTCTTTGCCTTTGACCCCTCCATTCTCCTCACTGCAGGCGTGGATGAGGCGGGGCGAGGACCGTGGGTGGGCCCCGTCGTGGCAGCGGCGGTGATTTTGGATCCAGCACGTGAAGTGCTCGGGCTCAATGACTCCAAAAAATTAAAGCCCGAGGTGCGCAAACGCTTGAGTCATGAGATCAAAGAAAAGGCTTTGTGCTTTGCCATCGGTGAGGCCAGTGTTCAAGAGATCGATACACTCAATATCTTGCAAGCCACCTTGCTCGCCATGAGTCGGGCTGTACTGGGCTTGAGTCCAACGCCCGAACAAGTGTTGGTGGACGGGAACCGTTTGCCTGTCCTTGAGCAACGCTCGTTTGCCTTGGTGGGTGGGGATGGTTATGTGCAGTCCATCCAAGCCGCCTCCATCTTGGCCAAAGTGCACCGCGATGAATGGTGCGAGACCCTGGAGTTGGAATATCCAGGGTATGGCTTTGCTGCTCACAAGGGCTACGGCACAGCCCAGCACCAAGAGGCGTTGAGCCGTTTGGGCGTCACCCCTTGGCACCGTTTGAGCTTTGCGCCAGTGGCGCTCAGAGTAGCCCAATCTCGCACCCAGGAAGCTTCAAGCCTTCCAACCTTGCCACACCCGCATCAGAAGGTTCGCGCATGAGCTTCCCCCCCCAGCAGCCTGAGCTCATCACCTCCAAAGACAACGCAAGCCTCAAAGCCTGGCGTCGCTTGGCCCATGAGAGTACGGCGTACAGAGCCGCGCAACGTTTTTGGATCGAGGGTGAGCACCTGTGCGAGGCGGCCAAGCTCACTGGCGTTCGGGTCTGCACGGGCGTTTTTACCCCAGAGGCGTGGGACCGCTTCGCCGGGAGATTTGGACCTATTTGTGACAAAGTGGTGCTCTTGACGCCGGCTCTCTTTGCCTCACTCTCCACGCTCGAGTCAAGCGCTGGTTTTGGCCTTGAGTGCGAGCTCCCCAAAGCCCCCACCCTCAAGCCACACGCCAACACGATGGTGCTTGACCGCTTACAGGATGCGGGCAATGTGGGCACTATTTTGAGGAGCGCTGCTGCTTTTGGTTGTCGCCAAGTCTTGGCCATCAAAGGCACTGTGGCGTTGTGGTCGCCCAAAGTGGTGCGCTCAGGCATGGGGGCACATTTTGGTCTGGAGCTGATCGAGGGCTTGAGCGCAGGTGAGGTCGCCTCTTTAGAAGTACCGATCTTGGCCACGAGCTCACATGTGGGGCAATATTTGCATGTTTTGGCGTCTTCGAACCAGTTGCCAACACCTTGCGCATGGGCCATGGGCCACGAGGGGCAGGGCTTGTCTGAGGAGATTGAGGCCTTGGCCAACACCCATGTTCGCATCTGGCAGCCCGCGGGCCAAGAGTCTCTCAATGTGGCGGTGGCGGCCTCTATTTGTTTGTACACCAGTGCCACTTTGCTGGCCAAATAATTTCCCTCTTTTTCTGTCACCCTTTAGGTCGGGAAAGCCCTTGGCAGTGGACTATAATGAGTGGCTTTCAAAGAGTCAATTTTGACTTCGCGCGTCCCCAGCCAAAGCACTGCCCAACGACCCAAATCGCCTCAGGCTATGAGGCACACCGAGGCCCCATGAGGCGCATCACTGCACAACGCTTTCGAAACCTGATTTTTCACACTCGAGCTTTGTGCCACCCTGGGGCGCCACCGAACTTTTACGGAGAACCCAGTGCTGCTCTCTCTTCAGGGGAAATTTCCAATCGCCCTCTTGGCGCTTGCTGACGGAACTGTCTTTCATGGACAGTCCATGGGAGCGTCTGGCTCCAGTGTTGGGGAGGTCGTCTTTAATACCTCCATGACCGGTTATCAAGAAATATTGACTGACCCAAGCTATGCCCAGCAGTTGGTCACGTTCACGTACCCGCACATTGGCAACTACGGTATCAATCAAGAAGATGTCGAGTCCCAGGCCATCCAAGCTGCGGGCATGATCATTAAAGAGTTGCCCCTGGCTCCCAGCAACTTTAGGAGTCACCAGTCTTTGCAGTCTTACTTGATCGACAGCGGTAAGCTGGGCATCATGGGGCTTGATACACGGCGATTGACCCGTATTTTGCGCACCCATGGTGCTCAAAACGGAGCCATCCTTGCGCTTAAGCCTGGCGAGAGTCTGACCCCTGCGCACGAGGCAGAGGTTTGTCGCCTGGCCAAAGCCGCTCCCAGTATGGCCGGACTCGATTTGGCCCAAACCGTCCCCCCCCACACTCCCTTTGAATGGAGTGAGGGGGAATGG
>DAISKH010000039.1:12003-21944 GCA_036821105.1 Limnohabitans sp. | reverse complement strand
GTTCCAACGTTTTGTAAGTTGGACGCTAAATTTTGTAAGAACGTCAGCAATGAATTGGAAGCTGCTGAGCCTCCTGCGGTGCTTGCTAAATTGCTGAAACTTTGTTGTAGTTGACTCACGGATGCAGAACTTGTTGAGCTCGATCCACCGGACATGACCTGAGCGATGCTCGATGTTGATGAGCTCCCCGAGCTCAATGCAGAGAGAGCCGAAGGGTCAGCACTTGTCCCAGCACTAGTCCCATCAGTGCTTCCGGTGCTTGAGAGTTGTGTGATCAAGGCTTGCAAGTTAGCGCTCAATTGGCTTGTCTCTGAGCCTGCGCCCGCATAATGATGGTGATGTCCACCGCCTCCTCCCCCACGGTGGTGTTGCTGGCCTGACTGTGGGTTGGCAGCACCATTGGTCGTGGTGGCAGTCGGTGCTGTGTTTCCTGTGACAGAGGCCACTTGGGTGGGATCTGTTGTTGAAGAACTGGCGTTGGCGCTAGAACTAGAGTTGGAGCTTGTGCTTGTACTGCCAATGCTATTGCTTCCAACCGTACCGCCCGCTGTAGCCGCACCCACTGGAGCAGAAGGGCCTTGGGACTGCAAGGCTGCAAAGAGGTTTTGCATGAATGCGGTCACACTTTGCGCAATTGCGGGATCGGTGGTCGTGGATGTTGCTGCAGCTGCAGAGCCCGGAGTGGAGCCCGTGCTCGAATTAGAGGCTGAGGATGAATTGGTGCCGATGCCCGCTTGTGTCAAAGCATTGACCAAAGCCGTTGCAAAGGTTGAGGCAAAACCGTAGGTGCTCCCAGACGCTTGCCCAGACCCTTCACCATAGCCACCCGGCCCAGCAGCTCCTGCAGACCCCCTAGAGGCCTCAAAGGAGCTTGCTACTTGTTGGGCCGCAGAAATATTACCGGTTTGAAGCGCTGCACCGATTTGTGCAAGTGGACCGTTGGGGTTGATGTTCGGATTGTTGGCGGTGATGGCAGAAAATGCACTTTGCGCACCACTTAAGTCTCCATTTTGAAGTGCAGTTTTAAGTGCATTCATATTTTGGTGGCGTTGCTGCCAAGCCGATGAGACGGAGCTACTTTGCAAAGCTAGCGAAGATGATGATGAACCGATGCTCATGCCCATGGTGACCTCCTGGTGTCAAAAAAAGCTGGTTTGAAAATTGCTCAACATGAAGGGAAGCCTTGTGAATTCCGACATCAAAGAGCTGTTGAAGTGTTTTATGCACTCAACATGCCAAACGGTGTGTTTTGCCGTGTAAAGATTTTTGACTTCAGGTCGACGCGAGCAAGTCCTTGATTTATTAAGGTTTTTAATGATGATGCGGTCTTGTGAAGTTTTTTAAACGTTCTGTATTGCTTTAAAACTGGTGATTTAAACCAAACCTTGCCTCTCGCGTGGCAGGGTATTGCCGTTGTTGGGCAAGGCTTATCCGTTGCTTGACAGAAATAATCAAAGTTGGCGCTTGCTTCAGTAAAGCAGCTCTCGCCCACTGATTCACTAATAAGAGGTGTCATGAAAACTGTATGCATGTGTTCGGGAAGCCAAAGAAGAGACTCGCATCACCAAAATTTACTCAAGCACTTGGCTTCAATGTTGAAAGATCATGTTCAAGTTGATTTGGTCGCACCTGGTGAAATTGAACTCCCCCTCTTTAATCAAGACTTGGAGAATGACCCGGAAGTTCAATCTCGTGTGTTGGCCGCTCATGCCAGGCTTATGCGTGCAGACGCTTTCGTGATCGCATCACCAGAGTACAACGGGATGCTGACCCCTTATCTTAAAAATCTCATCGATTGGGTCTCTCGTATGCAATTCATCAAGGCCGAGACCGCCAATGCATTTGCCGATAAGCCGACCTTGGTATGCGCTGTCTCGACCGGTTGGAGTGGTGGCGCTGTTGGAGTGAGTTCGGCCAAAACTCTATTGAGTTATGTGGGCTGCCAGGTGATGGGGAGTGCTATCACGGTGCCGCAAGTTGCACAGTTTTGGACGCAGCAAGGTTTTGTGTTCAAGGAAAACACCCAAGCTGAAATTGTTTTTCATTTGCAAAGATTATTGAATCTTCTCTACCCAAGCCATTAGTTTTCGCAAGCTGTAGCTCAAAAGGGGGGGAGCTACTCAATCCTTTGTGAGTCTTTGCGCATTGAGGGTGTTAAGGGTGTTGAGGGAGTTGAGGGTGTTAAGTGAGTTTTGGTCATTAGATCCTCGTGCTTACCGGGCTCAGCTTAAGTAGATGATGAAGCTTAGGTAACTTACTCAGATTAATTGACTTCGTTATCTTGCCTACAACGAGCGTTAATTCTGATGATGACCCCCATCAGCAGCACCACCACAAGGCCATACACCAAGACCAAAAAGTGGATGGGAATGGACAGCGCCAACAGTAAACTGTAGAACGAGACCATCACCAACACACTGGTGTTTTCGCTGAAGTTTTGTACGGCGATAGACTCTCCCGCTGAGAGCATCTCTTTGCCCCTATATTGAAGCAAAGCATTCATAGGCACGATAAAGACACCGCACACCACGCCCATGGCTGTCATCAATATACTGGCAATTAGAAGTGTGTGCACCAAGGCCATGGCCATGATCAAGAGTCCCAATAGCCCAGCGAGTTTGAGGTAACTTCTGGCTTTCTCGAGCGGAATAGTCTTGGCCGCCACAAAGGCGCCAATCACCATCCCAAGGGCTGCACTCACTTGCAAATAGGTGGCCTCACTTAAACTCAAATCAAGCTCCATTTGCGCCCAAGCAATCACCATCAGTTGCATAGCAGCGCCCACCCCCCAAAACAAGGTGGTCACACAAAGAGAGATTTTCCCCTCAAAGTCACACCACAGTTTTTTATAGTTTGCGGTGAATAGTCTCGCTGCATTCATAAGGTTGAACGAAGCTTTCGGGTAGACCGCATGACTCAAGGGGAGAAAGCGAGTCCACCAAGTTGCGAGCAAGTAAGTCAATAAAAGGACAAAGACCGCAGGCGCATAAACCGAGTCGATGGGAGAGTAGGACTGCATCCAGAGTGAAAGACGGGCGTCCTTGAAGTGTTCGCTCACCAAGGCCCCTCCAGCCATGGCCCCCAAAATGGCCGCCAAGACGCTACTCACCTCTAGCCAAGCATTGGCTTGCACTAATAAATCTCGCTTAGCAATTTCAGTCACCAGTCCATATTTCGCCGGAGAATAAAGTGCTGCCCCAAAGCCAGCCAAGGCAAGAGACACAAACGGATGAACCCCCAAGAGGAGAGAGAGGCAGGCCAAGGCCTTTAGATTGTTGGCCCAAAAAAGGACCCTTTTTTTGGGGGCCATATCGGCCCAAATTCCAACAAAGGGCGCAAAGACGATGAAAGACAAAATGAAGACGGCTTTGAGGATGGGGATCCACCAAGCAGCGCTTTGTGCCTCCAAGAGCATCGCAATGCAGACAATCAACAAGGCATTGTCTGCGCTGGCCGAGATGAACTGCGTGATGAGCAGTGGGAAAAAGCCGATATTGAACAAATCCGTGCGCTCGAGTGATTTGTTTCTACTGGAACATTTTTATGTGACGTGTTGGTGACAAGTCATGATTTTGTCACGGCCTATTGATGCGCCAGCTGGATTACAAACCTAGAGGTCTATCCCGCCTTTTGAGTGAGGGGAGGAACAGGCAGGGGATTGCCTTGGAGGGCATGAATTTTTAGCAATTGGTTATAGATGAGGATCTGGTAGCGCTGGTTATAGTAAGGCGTCAGAGAATGGTAGGCTCCGATGGCAAACCAAGTCACACCATATTGGTTGAATTGTTTCTTCAACTGCCAAGCAGTAACGTAGGTTGCCACACAGGCATTCAGGAGATGGATTGGAGCAATTCCGTATTGGGCAAGCTCTTGAAAATGCACCGAGTTCATCCCCCCCAGACCCAAATCAATCGTGCCATTGGCATTTTTGTTGATGGCGTTGGGGTTCATTCCCGACTCCACCAAAAGTATGGCCCTCAAGATGGAGTCACTCACTTGGTGAAACGCTGCGGCATAGGGCACGCACTCATCGTTTCGAGGTTGGGCTTGAGGGCTGACTTTGGGCCAAGTGACACTAAGTGCTGGCAGAGCGCGGGTGTTGTTACTCAGACTGCCTGTGGCCTGGGGGTTGGTCAATGACTGCTCAGCGTCGGCGGTTGGGCTTAGGGTGCTGGAGCTAGAGATAGAGCTCATCTCAAGGCGATTGGGCTCGGGGCTCTCGTCTTGAGCAAGGCTTGGGCCCGAGACCAAAGTCAATATCAATAACAAAAGCGAGAATATTTTCATCGAACTGCAGGTGGACCCCGGGGTTGAACAATGCACTTCAATGAAGGCCAAGTTGGGGCCTCCAAACAGAATTAAATCGGTCAAGACAATTTGAGAACCCGATCAATGGGATGTTCAAAGGAACTCAAGCCTTCTTTAAGATCGCTCATTGTAATGTCCCAAGATGAGCTCAAGGGAGTTCGAGTTTGGGCATTGCCCTCAAAAGACTCCTCTCTCAGGAGGGAGTCTTTCTTGGGTCAACTCATACGCAACTTAATATTTCACAGTGTTTTGAGTTTGGGCATGATCCGAAGCGCATTGCCTCGGTCAATGGCCATGCGCTCCTCGGGCGTGAAGTCCCGTGCAGCCAAGCCCTCTCTCACCTCTTGGCCTTTGCGGTAAGGGAAGTCTGAGCCGAACATGATTTGTGAAGTTGGGATCAACGCCCGCAAGGCGGCCATGGCGCCAGCGTGGTGACCCTGTGCGGTGTCGTAGTAAAAGCGCTGAACCTCGGCCAAGACGCCGTTGGGGAGGACTTTTTTGGCAGCTTCCTTCATGTCCTGCTCTTGGCGGGTGAAGCGACTCCAAAGGAAGGGCATGGTGCCACCACTGTGAGACCAAATCCATTTGATGTTGGGGAATTTGTTGGCAGCTCCGCCAAAAAGCATACTGGCTATGTCACGGGTGGTGTCGGTGGCAAACTCAATAGAGGAGTCAGGTAACCCTATGTTGGCCAATGGATTTTTACAGCACCCTGGGCCCAAGGGGTGAACGTAGATCACGGCACCTCGGCGGTTCAACTCTTCCCAAATAGGCCAAAATTTCTTGTCTCCCAAATAGGTCGTGCCATAACTGGTCATGAGACCAATTCCATCGGCCTTCAAGGTGTCAAAGGCAAATTCAATTTCTCTCAAAGATCCCTCTGTGTCCATCAGTGGCAAGGTGGCAAACGAGCCAAAACGCCCTGGGTAGTCTTGAGTCATCTTGGCGGCGTATTCATTGGCCTCTCGGGCCAAGCGGCGATCCAGGTCTTGGTTATTAAAAAAGGCCCCTGGCTGCATGAGAGCCACCACGGAGGTCGCGATGCCGTTCATGTCCATGTCTTCAATGGACATTTGTGGACTCCACTTGGGGGCGGTGGAGCCGTCAAAGGCTTTCAACGCCTCGGCGTATTTGGGCGGCACCACATGGTGGTGAATGTCAATGCGGTGGGGCTTGGCAGGGGTTTGTGCAATGGCTGACTCAGTGGGGGCCAAAAGCGAAGTAATTCCACCCCCCAGACCCAACGCACCCACGCTTGCAAGCCCAGAGAGGGCGCCCAGACCTGTGAGCCACCCGCGCTTAGAGGTATCCACGCTTTGAGCGCTGGTGTGGGACGAGTGCTCAAGGCCTTTGCAGTTACAACGTAAGAAAGTCATTTGTCTTCTCCTTAAAAATTATGAATGTAGCCAAGCCTGAGCGTCTTGAACCAAGCGCTCAAAGGCCTCGCCGTGTGCGGTGGCCAAGTGTGGGCTCACCTGGGCGCCATGACTGGTTTGTAAATAGGCCAAATGGCGGTAACCCTCGGGAAACTGTGAAAGCTTGTTGGTATCGAGTTCGAGCAATGCGCCTGGATTGACCAAGTCCATGCGGTCTTTTTCATAGATCACATTGCGCTTGAGTATTTTCCAGTCTCCACCCACTTTGACCACCCGATCATAAAACCGCCCGACACATGACACATCGACCTCTTGACCCTCTAATGCACCTCGGACCATGATCGTCATTCGGGTTTGGGCAATGGCTTTGTTGCCCACGATTTGTGCCACCGAGCCGCCCAGAAAATGCTGACTTTTGGAGCCTTTGCGCCATGAGGCCTGCACCGCCGTGATGAACTCCGTGAAGGGGCCATCAAACCAAGTGGCAGTCATGTGAGCGTCTGGGTGAAGGACACTTTTGAGTCCATCCCAGTCGCCCGTGTCACGGTAGAGGGCCCAACTTTGCACAACATCATACAAAGCCAATTTGTCGAGGGTTTCAGTGGAAGTCATTGCGTGGTTTTCGCTTTCTATATGTCAACGTTACTCGGGCTCGATGCCCGCTTGCTTTAAGAGCCCAGTCCATTTGACAACTTCGGATTTGACGAAGGCCTCGGTCTCTGGTGTGCTCATGTGAAGGATTCTTCCGCTGCCTTGCTGCAAACGAGTTTTGACATCCGCGTTGGTCATGGCTTTATCGATTTCTGCTCGTAGCTTTTCGACAATGGGCAGAGGTGTTTTGGCCGGCGCGAACCAACCAAACCAAGTCTCCATATCAAGGTCCATTGCACCAGTCTCTTTCAAGGTGGGGATATTCGGTGCATCTGCTGCTCGCACATGAGAGGAAACTGCCAAGCCTTTGACTTGCCCCGATTCTAGGTAGGGGCGTGTGGTGGTGGAGTTGTCAAAAAAGAGGTCCACCCGTCCTGCGATCAAGTCCATATAAACGGGTTGAGCGCCTTTGTAGGGCACTTGCAAAAGGTCGGCTTTGCCAAGATTGCGCAATAGAGATGCCAAAATAAATTGACCACTACCCGGTCCACTCGAGCCAATGGTCAGTTTGCCCGGTTGTGCCTTGGCCAACGCAAAAACATCTTTCAAATTATTGGCAGCCAAAGACTGCGTGGCGATCAAGGTGTAGGAGTGGCTTACCACCAAACGGATGGGGATGAAGTCATTCACGGGGTCATAGCCGGGCTGTTTGTATAGCCCCACATTGAGCGCCATGTTGGATAAGCCACCCACCAAGAGGTGGTAGCCATCGGGTGTTGATTTAGCAATGGTTTGGGTACCCAACAAAGTACCACTCCCCGGTTTGTTCTCCACCACGAACTGTTGTCCCAATTGTTCTGAGAGTTTGCTTGCCAGGACTCGACCGACCAAATCAAACCCGCCCCCAGCCGTAGAAGGAGCAATCACTTGAATGGGGTGGTTGGGGTAGGTTTGTGCGCTGGCCCATTGCGTCAAAGATCCCATCATGCATCCTGATAGACCCACCAAGATGGAAAAATTTTTGATTGAGAAATATGTCATATCGCGTCTCTGATGGATGGGGATTCAATACTGAATCAAAGGGAACAAAGGGAACAAAGGGAAATCAAATTAAAGGCAGTGGTGAACTGTCCACATTTCAAACCAATGCAAAGAAACTGACCCACCTGAAGCTCAGCTGTGGTGAATCCCCAGAGTTTACGCAATAGGGGGTTAGGGTTAGTACGGGGCGGTATTGGCGGATGAAGGACGTGATGGGCGAGGTGAGATCAGTCAATTAAAGAGTTTTGGCCATGAAGGCTCTGAAAACTTTAAGGCTGTTCAGGCTTTATTGGCTTTATTGGCTTTGAAAAAGTTGAAGTTGTTGTTCCACAGCTTACTCAATGTCCTTCTAACCTTGATGCATGGAGTCCCCCTCATTACACCCAAGTATTCTGGTCTTTGATGGGTCACGAGCACCTCAATGCGAGGGGATGCTAGGGTAATTGCGCGTGGTCAATGAGGGTGGATGCGTTTATCTTATGGGGTACATCGAATCTACTTTGGTTTTCCATCTCAAAGTCTGTGTTCAATCGAATTTTTCTTTTTTAAGGGTTCAGCATGCAAGAAGAACAAAAGCCAGTCAAGCCAGCACGGCGTAAATTTTTGAACAACATGTTGGCGTCTAGCGCTGCTGGGGTTGCGGGTGCCACAGGGGTGATGACCTCTACCGATTCAAAGGCTGCAGAGACCCAAAGTGCCAGAGCCCCAACGGCTTTGCCTCCCTCCATCAAGGCCATGGAGAACGAAAAAGGCATGCCCCCGCCAGACTTTGGACGAGTGGGTGGGGTAGCAGGTTCAGACTTCATGGTTGATGTGATCAAGACGCTTGATATCAAGTACTTGCCCTCCAATTGCGCTTCAAGTTTTCGCTCAATCCATGAGTCATTGATTGACTATGGCGGTAACGTGATGCCGGAGTACATCAGTTGCATGCACGAGGAATCTGCTGCAGCCATCGCTCACGGCTACTTCAAGGCCTCAGGTAAACCATTGATCACCTTGTGCCACGGTACGGTGGGTTTGATGCATGCCACGATGGCGGTCTATAACGCATGGTGTGACCGAGTCCCCATGATTATTATGGGGGGCAATGATGCCGATGCCGCCTTCCGCCCCCCCATGGTGCCCACCTACCACGCGGCCCAAGACATCAACGGCATTGTTCGCGAGTACACCAAGTGGGACGATGCGCCTGTGTCCTTGCATCACTTCTCTCAATCGATGGTCAAAGCCTACAAGGTGGCCATGACCCCTCCCTATGGTCCAGTGGCCATCTCGCTGGACATGGGGTTGCAGTCTGAGATCATTCGTGAAAAAGGCGGTCGCTTGCCCTCCATCCCGCGCTATGTTCCAAGCTCCCCGCCACAAGGCGATTCGGGCGCAGTGAAGGAAGCGGCTCGAATGCTTGCCAACGCTAAAAATCCTGTGATTGTGGCCGATCGCTCGGCCAGAACGCCCGCGGGAATTGGGCTTTTGGTTCAACTCGCAGAGCTCCTCCAGGCCCGTGTTGTGGACCAGGGCTCGAGGATGAATTTCCCCAACACCCACTATTTAAGCAGTCCTGCAGGCGTTATCGCTGGCGCCGATGTGATCTTAGGTCTGGAGTTGTCGGACTTTTGGGGCACCGTCAATCAGTACACTGACAACGGCTTGAACGACTCTGCCGGTACCCAAGCGAGTCGCATCAAGCCCGAGGCTTTGCTGATCAGTATCAACGCCTCTGAGTTGATCACCAAGTCCAATTACCAAGACTTTCAGCGGCCCCAGGTCGTTGACGTGCAAATGCCCGCCGACGCTGAGGCCACCTTGCCTGCCCTCATTGAAGCGGTTCGCCAAGCCATCCCCAATAGCGCCAAAGATGCCATTGCCAAGCGAGGTGAGAATGCCAAGAAGGCTTATTTCGAAGAAAAAATCAAGACTCAACAAGCTGCCGCTGTGGCTTGGAACGCTAGCCCCATTAGCACAGCGCGTTTATGCATGGAGACCTTCCAAGCCATCAAACACCTGGACTGGTCTTTGGTTGCCTCTGAGGGCAATGTGAGCAATTGGCCCAATCGTTTGTGGCCATTTGAGAAGCACTACCAATGGTTGGGCCGCTCAGGTGGTTTCGGGGTGGGCTACGGCGCCCCCGCATCGGTCGGAGCAGCACTTGCCAACCGGGATGCTGGGCGTTTCTCAGTGAGCATTCAGTCCGATGGTGACTTGATGTTCGCACCAGGCGTTTTGTGGACTGCGGCCAAGCACAAAATTCCTTTGCTCTCGGTCATGCACAATAACCGCGGTTGGCACCAAGAGGTGATGCACGTGCAGCGCATGGCCAACTTTAGAAATAGAAAGGTCAACCTTGGGGGTGATATGGGGCCAGTGGGCACCAGTATTCAAAACCCAGATATTGAATATCACAAATTGGCCGAGTCGATGGGTTGGTGGGCCAAAGGGCCGATTAAAGATCCTTCAAAGTTGGCCAGTGCTTTGAGAGAAGCGGTCGAAGTGGTGAAGTCGGGTCACCCCGCTTTGCTCAACGTCTGGACCCAGCCGCGTTAAACCCATTCAAGCATAGCGCATTAAGGAAATAGTCATGACATCAACTTTCAATCCCCACACAGCATTACAGCCGCTTTATCT
>DAISKH010000039.1:9677-11993 GCA_036821105.1 Limnohabitans sp. | reverse complement strand
TCTTCGCCAGTCTCAGGTATTCAAATGGAGTGCCAGCCTCGTACTCTTGGCCGCCGTATGTTTCTCAGGCTCTCAAAGCGCTTGGGCCGCTTCGGCTGAAAAAGGAAAAGAAGCCTTCATTCGAAACGGATGCTGGCAGTGCCACGGAACTGAGGGGCAGGGCGGTGCGGCGGGACTTAAATTGGCCCCTTCTCCCAAGCCCTTGGCCTACATCTCGGCCTTTATTCGCAACTCCAATGGCCCCATGCCTCCTTACACCGAGAAGGTCCTGCCCGAGAGCGATGTGGCTGACATTCACGCTTATTTACAAAGCCTACCGCCTGCACCGGACCCCAAAACAATACCCGCTTTGAACTGATTCAAAAAAGCTCCAATACTCCTGCACCCAGTCAATTCGACTGGGTTTTTTTGTGTGTGCATGCAGCATGGGTGCCGTCTGGCAAGTGCCCGCACTGTGGCAAGTTCATCGCGATACAAGGAGCGAAGTCAAGGGCAACTGCAACTGCAACTGTAAATGTAACTGCTATTAAAAGAATGCGAACGATTCTGGGGTAAGCAAGCGTTGACCATTAACTGTGAACAGGTGGGGAGAGGCAAGGATCGGACTTGAGGCACTGCCAATCAGAACGATTGGCCATGCAGCTAAGAAGTTCCTGTGTATGGCGGGTATGGCTGAAGCCCAGAGAGACCTTATCCGTAATGAAACTTGCCTTCCAATCCGGTGAGACGTTTAACAATTCCTAAACCTGAAGGTTCAAAAAGGAGTGGGCTAGTGGTTGATGTGGCGGATTCGTGCAATCTTCCATCTTTATTGAAGGTTTTAAAGGTGTGTTTATGAGATAAAATCTCATTAAGTTGACTAATAATTCTATTTTTTGTAGAATATGAGTCTACTAAAGTCAGTTTTTGCTCAAAAGGAGTATGCGCATGATCATCAGCTTCTCTGTCGAAAACTGGATGTCTTTTCGCGACCCGGTTACCTTCTCGATGGTTGCAAGTCGGGAACGCCAGCATGGAGACAGACTACCCAAGCTTGGGAAATACAACACTCGCATTCTGCCAGTTGCCGCAATCTATGGTGGCAACGCCTCTGGCAAGACCAATTTTTTCAAAGCACTGAGTTTCTCCAAAATGTTGGTGGTCAAAGGTACGCAGCCTGACAGCCACTTGCCAGTTGAGAGCTTTCGTCTGGACAACGCCAGCATCGATAAGCCTTCTCGATTTGCTTTTGAGTTGTTGATAGACGAGACGATTTACGCTTTCTCCTTTTCGTTGAACTGCAAGACAATCCTGGATGAGCGACTCGTTGTAATTACAAGCACCAGCGAGCGAGAGCTTTACGCACGACAAGGCAATAAGATTGATTTTGACGAGACCCTCAGGAAAGATCAGTTCCTGCAGTTTGCTTTCAAAGGCACGCGTGATAACCAGTTGTTTTTGACAAACTCAGTTTCTCAAAAAGTGGACAACTTCCGAGTTGTCTATGACTGGTTCAAAGATACGCTGGAATTGGTCGCACCTGATTCACGCTTCGAGCCTTTCGAGAAATTTATCGACGACGGTCATCCACTCTACGTCACGATGAACGAGATGTTGCCGCAGCTTGATACAGGTATTGCACATCTGGGATTTGAGGAAATCCTTGTTGAAAATATTTCCTTACCCGACCCTATAAAGATGATGCTTCGAGAAGAAGTCAAGGAGGGGGTAGCGATTCGCCTGACGTCGGAGCAAGATGAACGCTTTGTCTTTACGCGTAAGAATGGTGAGTTGACCGCTAAGAAGCTCGTCACGTACCATCCAAGAGCTGATGGAACGCAGGCCAAATTCGAAATTCGACAAGAGTCAGATGGATCGCAGCGGGTCATTGATCTTTTACCCGCATTCTTGGAACTCGCAGCTGCTGGCTCGAAAAAAGTATTCGTAATCGACGAAGTCGATCGAAGCCTTCATACGCTGCTTACACGCCAGCTTTTGCAAGCTTACCTGGCCAGCTGCTCTGCTGAAACTCGCACGCAACTCTTGTTGACTACGCACGATGTCCTTCTGATGGACCAGCAACTGCTTCGTCGTGATGAGATGTGGGTTGCTGAGCGCAAACAAACAGGCGAGTCGACATTGAGTTCATTTGCAGAATACAAGGATGTGCGGTACGACAAGGACATCCGTAAGAGCTACTTGCAAGGCCGACTTGGCGGCATACCTCGAATAATACTCAGCAGCAATTTCGCGGAAAGCGACCAGACTGAAGCTTACGAAGAAGTGCAGTAGTGGCAGCTCAGCGAAGAAAATTCCAGCGGCCACTGGGAGAGCGGA